>NZ_JBYCKY010000284.1:0-1796 GCF_057473605.1 Mycobacterium sp. TH-M82
CGTTGCCGCCGTCGGCGAGCATCCGCAGGCCCGCCTGGGCGGCGAGCGGTTGCGAGGTGCACACCACGTTGCGGGCGAGCACCGGCGTGTGCGGCCACCGGTAAGGAAGATCCCAGGTGAACGGCGCCGTCATTGCGGCTCTCCGGGCGAAAACCTGTGCGCCACCGCGCGGCGGTCGACCGAGCCTTTCGCCGTGTGCGGCAGTTCGTCGCTGAGCGCGATGCAGGCGGGCACCTCGAAGGCCGCGAGCCGCTCCCGGCAGAACCCACTGAGCTGTGCGGACGTCGGCGCAGCCGATGCTCGCGGCACGACCACCGCGGCCACCGTCTCCCCGTAGATCGGATCCGGCACACCGAACACGACGGCTTCGGCGACATCCGGGTGGCCGGCCAACACATCCTCGACGTGTTCTGGCGATATCTTCTCCCCGCCCCGGTTGATGAGTTCTTTGATCCGGCCGCGCAGCGTCAACTCACCGGCAGCCGACAGTGACCCCAAGTCGCCGGTGTGCAGCCACCCGTCGGTGAAATTCGCTGCGGTTGCAGCCGGATTGGCGAGATAACCGCGTACCACGGTGCGGCCGCGCAGCCAAACCTCGCCGACGGCGCCGGGCGGGCAGGCCCGGCCCTCGTCGCCGACGATCCTAAAATCGGGCCCGGTCGACCTGCCGACCAGCCCGGGTGTGGCCGTGTCCCCTTCGTCCAGCCGTGTGCTGGTCGCCTGGTGGGTGGCTTCGGTCATGCCGAACGCCGACAGCACCGGCGCGCCGAACGTCGTCCGCAGCGCCTGCGCCGTCTGGGCGTCCAGCGCGGCGCTGCAACTGCGGGTGAAGCGCAGTCTGCCCCATCCGTCGCTGTGCTGGCTGATATCGTTGCGTGCCAGGATAATCCGGTGAATCGTGGGTACCGCGGTGAACCAGGTCGCGCCGGCCGCGTCCAGATCAGCGGCGAAGGTGCGCGCGGAAAACCGTCCCCCCGCCGGGAGCAGCACGGCGCCCCCGGAAGCCAGGGTGCACAGCAGCGTCGCGATCAGCCCGTGGCCGTGAAACAGCGGCATCGCCGCGACCGTGGCATCCTGCGGGCCGAGCCGGCAGGTGTCGACGACGCCGCCGACGGATCCAGCGATGTTGTCGCGGGTCCAGGGCACCATCTTCGGCGAGCCCGTCGTACCCCCGGTGAACATGATCACCGCATCGTCACGGCTCAGTCCCTCGGGCGGCGGTGCCGGTGGTTGTGGTTTCGCGGTGACGTCCAGCGTGACTGCGGCCGTGCCGCCGTCGCCGCCGGGTGTCACCGCGATGGGCCAGCACGGCAGGGGCGGCCCCGTCGTATTGGCTTGCTCACCCACCAGCAGGGCACGCGCTCCCGCCGCCGTCACCCGGGCACGCAGGTCGGCGGCGGGCAGGGCGGGATCCAGCGGCACCGCCACCAGGCCCGCGTGCACAGCCGCCAACAGCCCGACGACATAGGCGGCGTCGCTGTGTGCCCGCAGCGCCACCCGATCGCCGGGCGCCAACCCGGCCCGCAGCAGGTTCTCCGCGAGCTCATCGACCAGCGCAACCAGGTTCCGGTAGGTGACCCGGACCCGGTCGGCGGTGACCAGAAGCGCAGTGGCCCCCGGCTGGCGGCTTGCCACGGCGTGCAGTTCGACGGGGACGGGCACCATCAGCCCAGCCTAGGTCGACTCCGGTGGGATTTTAGACAACAGTGGTGCCATGGCGACCCCATCGACACCCGCGCGACCGACCGACGGCTTCCACCTTGTCGTCGATGCCCTCAAGCTCAACGGGATTGGCA
>NZ_JBYCKY010000285.1:0-3225 GCF_057473605.1 Mycobacterium sp. TH-M82
GATGCTCGACATCTACATGCGGATGCTCGCCGAGTACCGGCGCATCATGGACGGCCGCGGCCTGGGACTCCATCCGGACCACTACCTGCTGTCCATGGACGAACTGGAGCTGATCGCGGCGGCTCGGGTCCACCCGTCGAACCGGGGTTAGCTCGGCCACCTCTCTTGAGACAACGTTGTCAACGTTTGCCCAGCCACTTGCGCACGGTCATGCGGTCGACACCGAGTTCTTCGGCGATCCGTGTTTCAGAGACGCCTTCGCTGTGTGCGGATTGAGCCATGATCTGGGCTATGCGTGAAGCTTCTGCCGCGGCCGCGCGGGCTCGGGCGAGTTTGCGGCCGTGTGCCCGTCGCTCTTTGTCGGTGTAGTGATCCAAGTGCATGTAGACATGTCTACACCCAGGACTGTAGACTTGTCTACTAATCTAGAATCCGGATTTGTGTCGTTGACCAGCGGTACGATTGGTCAACGCCGGTGTGGCCATTGGTGAATGGGCACGCAAAACGTGAACAAACGAAGCAAATCACGCAGTCGGTGAACAGTGAGGTGAAGCAATGGCAGTCGATGGCGACGCGCTGCGGGCAATTATCGACCCGCCGGTTGACGGGCCGGTGTTTAGCGGCGATGTTTCGGAGCTGGACCCAATGAGCGCGGCAGTACTGTCGGCGGTGGCCGATTGGCCGAGGGTCGCAGCGCAACTGCGACTCGATCGAGCGATCGCGGCTGAGGAGCTTGCGGTCGCCCACTCAAAGTTTTTCTATGACGGCGGCGGCGGTCAAAAATGAGCGATCCGCACACTCCGCACATCGATCCCGAGGGCTTGGGCGCGGCTATGGCCGCGTGGCAGGCCGATGTACCCGCCGCGGTGGCCTACCCCGAATTGACTGCTGCGCCTGACGATGCGGCCACGGCAGCGGTTCTCGCGGCTATCGCGCACTGGCCTGGTGAACACACGACGATGGCCAGCAACCGAGACGACAAAGCCACCCGATTTGTCACCGCCGCCGCGGCGACCACCCACATCGAGGTAGGGGCCGATGACGATAACGCCATGCGCATCTCCTCGATTAAGGGCGTATGGACATGACACATGCACCAGGGTGGTCCTCACCGCCGCCGATAGCCGGTCCGCCACGACCAGGGCCGTATCCGATGCCGCCGGCGCCGCCGCAGACGCCACCTGCCGGCCGTCGGCCTGGTGTGCGGCGAGCCGCCACAATTGCGGCGTTCGTGGCCTGTGTGTTCGGTGCTGGTGTGGGCGGCGTTGCAGTCGGCGCTCATCTGGCGTCGCGACCCACGGCATTCCCGCCACCCTCACCGGCCCCGCCGTCACCTGAGGTTGTGCGCGCACAAACCATTAATCTGTGCACGCGGTGGGCTGCCGCTTATGCGGCCATTCCGACGCCGCAGACCCGTGCCGCTGATGTGGTACCGGCAGCGAATTATGTCGCTGATGCGTTGCGCGATAACCCGGCTGGCGATCCTGGGGTGCGGGCGGCGACGATCAAGTCGCTGCAGTTGCTGCGTGATCAGGCCGCGGCATTAAGCAGGGAGCCCACTAAAGGCGCGGTTCAGCCCCCGGCCGGCTGGACCGCCGCTGCGGCTAATGCCGCCGATGATCAAGTGTGGGCGCGGTGCAACGGATACCAGGGGTAAAACAATAATGGCGGCAGTCGATTTCGGCGACGACAGCGAGTTTGCAGCCGCGGTCAAAGCGGGCCGCTGGCCCAGCCCCGAGGTCCTCGATCGTGTTGCCACCGCCCATCACCAGCAGGCTACGGCGCTCCGCGCCGCCTACAACACGTCGTGCGATGTCCACCGGCCGCGGCTGCAAAAAGCCCTGGAAGGGCAAGCGGGTGTCGCCCAAATCGCAGAGCACAACGCGAACGTTAATCTGTGGGACACCCACGCCGACCTGTACACCACATCAGGGCACGCGGTCGGTAACGCGGCGGCCGAGCTTCGCTCACTGCAACACGACCTGAGACTTCTGATAGAGGAGAAGGAACCTCAGTACCAAGCCGCTATGCGCAGCGGGAAAACCGCTGCAGCACAAGCTATCCTGACAGCAACATTGACGGAGGCGGACGGCATGGTGACCGAACGCAGTCAATCCGCAACCATGTACGTCAAAGGTGTGGACTTCACTGCGCCCCTGCCGGAAAGACCCGCTACCGACGCCGCCGGCCAGAACGGCTCAGCTGGGAATCCGGACCACGACAAGAGGACGGACCCAGACAGAAACGGCGAGCAGGCGGGCGGGGAGAATTCAAGCTCCACGGATGGCCAATACCAAGCTCAGTCCCAACAAGACGTAAAAACTGATTTACCCTCCGGGGCACCAGCATCTGATCCTGATGTGAGCGGTTCATCGCACGATATACGAACGGACCTGCCGCCTGGTGCTCCGAACACGACACCTGCGCCTGGTACCTCGCCAGTGCCGGCGTTTCCGCAGGCCCTCGGAGGGTCGATGGCCCGGGTGGCGTCTGGTGGCGGTGGTAGTGGTGCTGGTGGTGGTTCGGCGCTTTCAGGACTGGGGTCGGGATTGAATCCTGGCTCGATGGGCTCGGGTTTGGGCTCCTCGATGCCGACGTCGCCGGCTTCGTCGCTGCCGTCTGCGCCGCCGGCGTCTTCTGCGCCCTCGCCTTTGGCGAATGCGGGCTCGAGTTTTCAGTCGGGTTTGGCTTCGGGGATGGGGGCGACGGCGCCTCCTCCGGTGGCTGCACAGCCGATCGCGCAGCAGGCGATGACTGCTCAGCAGCCGTTGATGGGTTCCCCGGCGGCCGGTAGTGGGCCGGCGGGTGTGCCGGTCGCGCCGCATGGGGTGGCGGACGGCGGTGGTGGGCCGGTTCAGGGTGGGTCTGGCCCGGTGAGTGGTGCGCCGTTGATGCCGCCCGCGGCGATGGGTGGTGGTGGGCCGTTGGCTCCGTATAGTGCGCCGGGTGCCAGTGGGGCGCCTACCGGCGGTGGTGGGACGTCGACGACGCCGGCCTCGGCTGGTCAGGGCTCCTCTGGTGGCGCGGCCCCAGCTGGTGGTGGTTTGGCTGCGCCTGGGCCGCTGGTGGCTGGGGGCTCGGGGTCGGGTACCGCGATGGGGGGTTTGGCGGCGTCGTCATCGGAGGTGAATCCAGACCTGTTGAGGGCTCAACGCGTGTTGGCTGAGTTGGTGCGTGGTAGCGAGGCGTCGGGCATGCTTCCGGTCTGGGCGGTGTCAGTGTTGA
>NZ_JBYCKY010000286.1:0-1984 GCF_057473605.1 Mycobacterium sp. TH-M82
TTTGGGCAGAACACCGCAGCGATCGCGGCCAATCAAGCCGATTACAGCGAAATGTGGGCGCAAGACGCCACCGCGATGCACAGCTACGCGGTCAACACCGCCGCGGCAGCACCCAAGCTGACCACTTTCACCCCCGCACCCCAAACCACCAACCCCACCGCTGCCGCCGCCACTCCGGGGCCACTGACTCAGCTAGCGAAACAGATCGCCTCCAACCCAACCATTAGCGGGTTGGCCACATTCGTCGGAGACGTGACTGTATATGAAGATATTCCGTTAGGCGCATTCGGGCCCGCGCAGATCGAGTTGATGTTTTTTACTCCGGCCGTCGTCGGCGCCGAAACGGCCGCACGAGGTTTCGCTGCATCGCTCACTACGGCTGGCGGCCCCGGTGCAGAACTAGCTTCGTCGGTATCCCCTGGCATCGATCCGGTTCCATCGACACCGCTCGGGGCATCTGCGCCCACCTCAGCAGATTGCTACAGATCAGAGGTGTCGGCGGGGCTGGGCCGCGCGACGCCGGTCGGCGGCTTGTCGGCGCCACCGGCATGGGGTTCGGCTCCCCAAAGGATTCGGCTTGCGGCGGCGGTATTGCCGACTACGGGTGTGGCGAATTTGCCGGAGGCTGGAATAGCTGCACCGGGCGGCATGCTCGGTGGGATTCCGCCGGTTGCCGGCATGGTCAATGCTCCAAGCAGTGGCCAGCGAGAATCGGGCGGTCAATCCAACGCCGAGGCGAATCCGCAGACCGCCCGGGCGACCGATGCTGGTGGTGCTGTCCAGCACCGTTCTATCCGGCCTTGCCCACCCGCTGGCCACGAGGCCACAGCGAGTGGGCGCGAAGAACTCCGAAGATTGCGTCAGATGCTATCGGACTTGGCAACGGAACGCGATGCGCTTGAGCGCTCGGCGGATTCGTTGCTCAGGCTAGCCGGTCTGGGACCGGTATCCGGACGGAGGTGATCATGCGACGTTACTGGCGAAATTGCTGGTCCCTAACCCGGCCGGAAATGGCAATCGTAGAGACAGGTGAGCGACGTTGATGATTGATTTTGCGGTGTTGCCGCCGGAGGTCAATTCGGCGCGGATGTATGCCGGGGCTGGTTCGGCGCCGATGTTGTCTGTTGCTAGCGCCTGGGATCGGTTGGCGGCGGCGCTGACATCGGCAGCGAATTCGTATCGGGCGGTGATCACCGAGTTGACCGACGGTTCCTGGCGGGGCGGTTCGGCGGCGGCGATGCTCGCCGCTGTTGAACCGTATTTGCGGTGGATGAACACCACTGCCGCACAGGCTGCTCAGACCGCGAATCAGGCCAGGGCCACGGTAGCGGCCTATGAGGAGGCTTTTGCCGGCACGGTTCCGCCGTCGGTGATCGCGGCCAACCGTGCCGCGCTGGCAACCCTGCTCAACACCAACGTCTTTGGGCAGAACACCGCAGCGATCGCGGCCAATCAAGCCGATTACAGCGAAATGTGGGCGCAAGACGCCACCGCGATGCACACCTACGCGGTCAACACCGCCGCGGCAGCACCCAAGCTGACCACTTTCACCCCCGCACCCCAAACCACCAACCCAACTAGGTCTGCTGGCCAAGCGGCCGCCGCTGCGACATCCGCTCACGCGGGGTCATCGATCCTGAATTGGGACCCGTTCGAGGCGATAGCCAACAGTCCGTTTATAGATAATGCGACCGTCGGAGAATTAAATGTATTTATGAACATGACCGGGGGAATGGCTATACAGAGTTCGGCCCCGAATCTCGTTGCTCAGGGCATTATGCTGATGCTTTTTCCGTTGATTCTCACTACCGGCAAAGTGTCGATGCTGGGCTCGCCGGCCGCGATGGGAGCGGCTACCGGCGCCGGTCTAGCCTCATCGACGTCCGTGGACGCGTCGGCGGCCACGTTGGTTGAGGCCCATGGGCCAGGGGTGTCGGCGGGCATGGGCCGCGCAGTGCCGCTCGGCAAGCTATCGGTACCGCCG
>NZ_JBYCKY010000287.1:0-1047 GCF_057473605.1 Mycobacterium sp. TH-M82
GGCGCTGGAGACACAACCGGCGACCATCATGCTGTCCTTCGGAGACCCGATGCCGTTCGCCGCCCGCATCCGCGCTGCCGGCGTATCGCTCACCGCCCAGGTGCAGGACCTCGAGCAGGCCCGCCGGGCCCTGGACGTCGGCGCGGACGTCCTCGTGGCCCAGGGCGGCGAGGCGGGCGGGCACGGAAAAAACGCGCGCTCGACGTTCACGCTGGTGCCCGACGTCGTGGACCTGGCAGCTGAGCGCTCCCCCGCGACGCCGGTAGTGGCTGCCGGAGGTGTCGCCGACGGCCGCGGGTTGGCGGCGGCGCTAGCGCTCGGTGCCGACGGCGCCCTCGTCGGCACCCGGTTCTGGGCGGCCAACGAGGCATTGGTGTCGCCCCGAGCCCACCGCCGTGGCATGGCCGCAAGCGGCGACGAAACCATCCGTACGCGTGTTTATGACATTGTGCGCCAGAAAGATTGGCCAGCTGGATATGATTCGCGGTTGGTCTCCAACGCGTTTGTCGAGGCGTGGCACGGCAACGAAGCGCAACTACTGGAGCGACTACCGGAGATGGTGAGCACCTTCCAGGAGGCGCTCGAGACGGAGGATTTCGACGTCGTCACCGTGCTGGTCGGCGAGACGATCGGCCGTATCGACACCGTGCGCCCGGCTGCTGACATCGTGGGCGAAATGGCCCACGATGCGGCACGGATCCTGAACCTGGCGGCACCTGGCCCGCAGTGAAACCTAGACAGCCGGGCCGGCCATCTGGTTTGCTCGCCCTGGTAGCGGTCTGCGCCGGGCAGAACTTCGCCCACCGCCCGGCGGGAAGGATGCCATGGACATCGCTTCGGTCGACAAAGTGCTGACCACCACGCGCGCGGTGCGCAAACGCCTCGACCTCAGTCGGCCCGTCGCTCGGGACGTGATCCTCGAATGCGTGCGCCTGGCGATGCAGACGCCCACGGCAAGCAACGCGCAGGACTGGCATTGGCTGGTGATCACCGATGCCGACAAGCGCGCCGCGATCGCCGAGACATACCGCGGCATCAGCTCCGAGT
>NZ_JBYCKY010000288.1:0-1535 GCF_057473605.1 Mycobacterium sp. TH-M82
ACTCCATGCTTGGCGATGTAGTCACCGCGTCTGGACCAGTCGACCAACACACCTAAATGTAATACATGGCCGTATTACATTTCAAGTGTTTTCGCGACCATGCCCCGTCGTCCGAGGCACTCAGCACGCAATGCTGAAGCGGGTAGATCATCGACTTGCGACAAAGCTCACGATTGTCTGCCGTTTTGACGGTGAATCATCGACAAAATGGCTGGCGACGGAGCTGGCGAAGGTAGGGGTGTTATTCCCGACGTTTGAGGTAAGACGGTTCAGTGGTGCTGCTGTTGTGCCGCGCTCTAGTCATGTTATACAAATTTTTGTATAGTCGGGTTGTGAAGGAGGTCAGGTTCGTGGGGCGGGCGCTCGATGAGCTTAGGGAGTTCCCCGATCACGCGAGACATGACTCCGGCGTTGAGCTGTACCGCGTACAGCAGGGGCTGGACCCGAAGGACTGGAAGCCGATGAGCACTGTCGGCCCGGGCGTCCGGGAGATCCGAGTTAAAACCGCCGAGGGCATCTTCCGCACCATGTACACGACGGTGATCGGTGAATGCGTCTACGTCCTGCACTGCTTCACGAAGAAGACCCAGAAGATACCGAAGTCGGCGAAAGACTTCTGCAAGAAGCGATTGGAAGCGGCCCGTAGGGACGCAGCACACAGGGAAGGAGACACACCATGAGCGACGAAGTGCGGAGCTTCACCAACGTGTGGGACGCTATCGCGGACACCCCTGAAGAGGCAGCCAACCTGCGTGCCCGCGCTGACCTCATCCTCGCCGTCGGGAATCGGCTCACCGAGTTCGGGTGGTCGCAGACCACCGCGGCGCGCAACCTCGGGATCACCCAGCCCCGGGTGTCCGATCTCATCCGCGGGAAGATCAGCAAGTTTTCCCTGGACACGCTGGTAAATCTCGCCGCTCGGATGGGACTACGCACCCAGCTGGTCATCACGGCCGACGCGGATACACCGCACCCAGTCGGATCGGGCGGCTGAGCGGGTGCGGGCACGAGGCGATGTCGATGATCATCTGCCCTGTCCTCAGCTCCAGACGCGGTGCGCGTTCATGAGCACGTCACTGCCAAATATCTGAATGAACCGGAGGTAAGGTCCTGAAACCCGAACGTGTGGACTGGCCGATCTGCCGCGGTCCATGGGGGTAGATTTCCGGATTGCAACAAAGGTTGGATTTCTGCGTCGAACCTGCTCTCAGCCAACAGAATCCATTGTCGACGTTGCTATTCTGCACTGCCGTGCGACTGTCCTCCTGCACGACATCAGGGCGAGTCGAACACGGAGTGGTCGCCGATCCTGCGCCACCGGCAACGGAGTTCGTCGTCCACTGTGACCAGTTCGAAGGTGGCATGACCGTCGGGACTTGCGAACGACCAGGTCATTTCCAATACGTGGGGCGCGCCCTGAACCGACTTGACCCGAAGCGACCTAGGCCAGGCGGCCGACGGATCGGCCACCAGCGCGTCGCACGCTGGGATGAACTTGGTTGTCAGCACTCGACGGAACGCATCGCGATGCTCAC
>NZ_JBYCKY010000289.1:0-1297 GCF_057473605.1 Mycobacterium sp. TH-M82
GGGGGTGCGCCAGCCGAATCGTTTGCGGGGTCGGGCGTTGAGTTCTGCGGCGACCTGGTCGAGCCAGCCCGGCCCGTAGAACGACAGGTCGGTGCCCTTGGGGAAGTATTGGCGCAGCAGCCCGTTGGTGTTCTCGTTGGTGCCGCGTTGCCAGGGGCTGTGCGGGTCGCGGAAGTAGATCGGCAGCCCGGTGGCCTCGGTGATCTTGGTGTGTAAGGCCATCTCACTGCCTTGGTCCCAGGTCAGCGAGCGACGCAAGATCTCGGGGATCTCCGGGATCTTGGCGCTCATGGCCTCGGCCAGGGTGTCCGCGGTGTGGTCGCCGGGCAGGTGCAGCAGCACCACGAATCCGGTGGTGCGCTCGACCAGGGTGCCGATCGCTGAGCCCGAGGCGGTGCTGCCCAGGATCAGATCACCTTCCCAGTGACCGGGGACCGCGCGGTCATCGGCCTCGGCGGGACGTTCACTGACGTTGATCATTTCCTTGAGCTTGCCTTGACCAGTTTCCTTGCGGCCCTGCGGTTTCCGCCGAGCCCGGCCGGTACGCAACGCGGCCTTGACCAGCCGGGCCAACTCCCCGCGCGGCTGCACATAGAGGGCCTGATAGATCGTCTCGTGTGACACCCACATCTCCGGATCGTCGGGAAAATCCTCGCGCAGCCGGCCCGCGATCTGCTCGGGACTGTGCCGCTTTTCCAAGCGTGCCACCACCTCAGCCAACAACACAGGGTTGTCCTCGAGCTTGCGTGCTTTGGGCCGCTTACGGTTGGCCTCGGCCACGTCCTGTCCGACCCGGGCCCGGTATCCCGAAACGGTCTGCCCGCGGTCCACTTCGCGGTCAATCGTGTCCGGGTGGCGCCCCAACAACTCGGCGGCCTGCGCCGGTGGGTGCCCGGTCTCCAGCAGCTGCTCTAGCCGGCAGCGCTCGATAAACGACATCGGCCGCCGCGGCGAGGACACACCGGGATCAACATCAAAGGCACAGGACTCGGTATCAGCAGGCACAGGGGTTCTGGGCATATAGCCAGCTTGTTGGACCCAGACCCGGCCGGTGTTCTCCGACACGCCGACGATCACCGCGGCCTGGGTCGGCGACGCCCCCGACTTCATCGCCTCCCAGAACGCCTCCCGAACCGCCGCCGAATACCGAATACCCCGATGCGCGAGGTTGGCCGCGATCCCCTCGGCCTTGGCCCACTTACACCCCGTCTGATGAGACACCCCAGCCACCGTTGCCGCCGCCGATTGCGACAACCCCGACCTCAACGCCTCCAAAAAAACCTCACGAGCCTCACCC
>NZ_JBYCKY010000290.1:0-2625 GCF_057473605.1 Mycobacterium sp. TH-M82
AACTACGCGACGGCCCCGGATGACCGGGTCGTCAGCGCCAACGGCGAGATCACTGATGTGGCATTCAATAACGAGGCATCGGTGGCTGCCTGGGTGACGCTGAACGTCAAAAATCCCGACATCGGATTCCTGTTACCCCTGACCATTAAAACGATAATCGACAACAACGATGGATATCCTCTCCTGCCCAACACCGGCATTATTGAAATCGAGGGCAATCCCACCGACGGCTGGACGCTGGTGAGCTGGAACGGGACGCCCATTCCACAAGAACCGGGTCTGCCGACGGAGCTGCTCATCGCCTTGCGTAGCCTGGTCATGGCGCCGCAAACGGCCGCGTGGAACATTCACGAGGCGGCCCTCACCGGCGATCCGGCGACGATCGAGAGCGCGCTTGCAACCGGCCTGCACAACGTCGGCGCGGCGATGGTTCAGTTTCCCGAATCGGTGTTCAACGACATCGTCGACGCTCTGCGGAATCTCGTCGCCGACGCCGGCGGACAGGCGGCGGGCGAGACGGCCCCGACACTCAGCGATGTCCTAGCGTCGTTGATCTGAGCCGCGGCGCGCATCTGCGGCGCTGTGGCGATAGATTACCGGCGCAGGCCGGTATCGTGACTCGGCGTGACGGACCCGCTGGCCCGCCTACTGGAGTTGCCCGGGGTGGCCGACGCCAGCGAACAGGCGCGTACGGAACTGGGCCGGGCACACCGGCATCGGGCCAACCTACGCGGCTGGCGGGTGACCGCCGCTGAAACGTCACTGCGGGCGGCGCGGGCGTCGTCGGTGCTCGACGGCGGTCCCACTCAGGTGGACGACTCCGCCGCCGACGACCCAGTGTTCGCCGGAGCGCTCCGGGTGGCCCAAGCCATGGAAGGCGGCGAGACCGCCCTGGTCGGTGTATGGCAGCGGGCCCCGCTGCAGGCGCTGGCTCGGCTGCACATGCTGGCGGCCGCGGATCAGGTCGACGAGGACCACCTGGGGCGTCCGCAGGCGAGTGCGGCTGTCGGGCCTCGCCTGGAAATGCTGGCCGAACTGGCCACCGGCGGGACGCGGGTACCGGCACCGGTGTTCGCCGCGGTGGCGCACGGCGAGCTATTGACACTGGCGCCGTTCGGCAGTGCCGACGGAGTGGTCGCCCGTGCGGTATCGCGGCTGGTGACGATCGCCAGTGGACTCGACCCGCACGGACTGGGCGTGCCGGAGATGATCTGGATGCGCAGCGCCGGTGGGTATCGGGACGCCGCGGGCGGCTTCGCCACCGGTACGCCCGACGGCCTAACCGCATGGCTGCTGCTGTGTTGCCGTGCGCTGCAGGCGGGCGCACGGGAGGCCGTGAAAATTGCCGACTCGATTGCTGCGACGGGAGTTAAAGACACTTCGCGCTGACGCTCGCGCGCTGTTGCGGGGTTGTCCAAGGTTGTCGGCAGTATAAAGCGGGCGGCGCTCCGCTATCTCCGGTTCGCCGCCCGCTAGCACGAAGTACGGCTACCATGCGTGCGACACGGGCTGCGTGGGTGGCCTCGGCGATCTTGCAGTGCGCCTCGGTTGCGACCCCACCCAAAGGGTCGGAGAAACCGTTCGCTCTCTGCAATGACGCAAGCCCGCAACACTTCTGCCATCTTCGCGGCTGTGGCTAAGCGTGGGTACCGACATTCGCGCTAGGAAGTCCGGCTCGGGAGATCGAACCTTCTCTTCCGGATCGACCTTGGCCTCACCTGGCTTCCGTGGTTCCTTTGTACTACGTGGTCCATGCCACAGCAAGGCCCAATTCGTTACGACTTGTTACGAGTTGTGACGCGTTGCGCGGCCGTACCCGATCATCGACGGGATAGGGTGCCGGAGCGTCAGAACGCCAACCGCCGCAGGAATGAGTAGGTAAGCGCCCCAGCGGCTACCGCGCCGGCACCCAGCGCCGCTGTGGCGGCCAGTGTGGCCACGACGGCGCCCGAGGGTGTGCTGATCCGGTCCCGCAGGGAAACCGGTCGGGAGAACGTCAGCACCGGCCAGCCGTGCGCGGTTGCCTCCTTGCGTAAAGCGCGGTCGGGGTTGACCGCAGTCGGGTGGCCGACCGCTTGCAGCATGGGCAGGTCGGTGACCGAGTCGGAATAGGCGTAGCAGTGCTCGAGTGGATACCCCTCCTTGGCCGCCAGTTCGCGGACCGCCTGAGCCTTGGCCTCGCCGAAGCAGTAGAAGGCAACGTCGCCGGTGTACCTGCCGTCCGCGAGCACCATCCGGGTCGCCATCGCATGGGTGGCGCCCAGTGCACGAGCGATCGGTGCCACGATCTCCTCGCCGGAGGCCGACACCACCACGACGTCGCGGCCGCACAGCTTGTGGTCGGCGATCAGCTCCGCGGCCTCGGCGAACACCAGCGGAGTAACGATGTCATGCAGCGTCTCACCGACGATCGCCTTGACCTGCGCGACATCCCAGCCGGTGCACATGTCTGTCAGGTGCGCACGCATCCGGTCCACCTGGTCGTGATCGGCGCCGGACACCAGGAAGAGGAACTGGGCGTAGCTCGACTTGAGGACGGTTCGGCGGTTGATCAGCCCATGGTCGAAGAAGGGTTTGCTGAACGCCAGCGTGCTGGATTTGGCGATCACCGTCTTGTCGAGGTCG
>NZ_JBYCKY010000291.1:0-1747 GCF_057473605.1 Mycobacterium sp. TH-M82
AACACCATCAGCCAGACGAGCCCGATCAGCATCAGCCCGACGAACAGCGCGACGAACCACACACTCGACGGCCCGACTTTCACCTTCACCGGGGTGCGGCTGACGGCGCCGACGGTGAAGTCGTTCTTCTTGCGGACCTTCGACTTGGGCATGGGTACCTCGCGGATATGTGGGGTTACCTGGACGACACGGTGAGGGCAACGGGGTGCAACGATAACCAGGAGGTTGCACACCCAGCTTGGATATGAGACTAACTCACCTGGCAGGCCGACCGGGAAATGGAGAAACGATGAGCGACACGCGCCGCTCGCCGTGGCGGTTCGGCGTTCCGCTGGTCTGCCTGTCGGCCGGTGTGCTGCTGGCGGCCACGCACGGGGTCTCAGGCGGCGCCGAGATCCGCCGCAGCGACGCGCCGCGCCTGGTCGACCTCGTCCGCGAAGCCCAGGCGTCGGTGAACGACCTGACCGCGCGGCGGGATGCGCTGTCGAACGCCGTCGACGCAGCCCGCGGCCGGTCACCGGATGCCGCGCTGGCCGACCTGCTGCGGCAGTCCGCG
Organism: Mycobacterium sp. TH-M82; assembly: GCF_057473605.1. Classification (NCBI taxonomy): domain Bacteria; kingdom Bacillati; phylum Actinomycetota; class Actinomycetes; order Mycobacteriales; family Mycobacteriaceae; genus Mycobacterium; species Mycobacterium sp. TH-M82. The sequence goes on from NZ_JBYCKY010000291.1 coordinate 557, forward strand.
CGACTGGCCGGCGAGGCGGGCATGGATCCGGTGCACGGCCCGGGGCTGGTGGTGACCCTCGACGACGCCCAGCGCGACGCCAACGGCCGCTTCCCACGCGACGCCTCCCCCGACGACCTGGTGGTGCACCAGCAGGACATCGAAGCCGTCCTCAACGCGTTGTGGAGCGCAGGCGCCGAGGCGGTCCAGATGCAGGACCAGCGAATCATCGCGACGTCGGTGCCGCGTTGCGTCGGCAACACCCTGCTGCTCAACGGGCGCACCTACAGCCCGCCCTACACCGTCACCGCGATCGGCGATCCCACCGCCATGCAAGCCGCCCTTGCCGCCGCTCCCCTGGTGACCCTCTACAAGCAATATGTGGTCCGGTTCGGCCTGGGTTACCACGAACAGGTCGAGTCCGACGTGCGGATCGTCGGCCACACCGGGCCGCTGCGGATGCACTACGCGCAGCCCCTGCCGCCGGCGACCAGCGCCCCCGGTGGGCGCGGGCGGTAGCCTGTCACGATGCGGATCCTGGTTGTCGACAACTACGACAGCTTCGTGTTCAACCTCGTGCAGTACCTGGGCCAGCTCGGCGTCCAGGCCGAGGTGTGGCGCAACGACGACGCCCGGCTCGCCGACGAGCCGGCCGTCACCGCGCAGTTCGCCGGTGTGCTGCTGAGCCCCGGACCGGGCACGCCGGAACGCGCGGGCGCGTCGATAAGCCTCGTCCGGGCGTGCGCGGCGGCGCGGACGCCGCTGCTGGGGGTCTGCCTGGGCCACCAGGCCATCGGCGTCGCGTTCGGTGCCCGGGTGGACCGTGCGCCCGAGTTGCTGCACGGCAAAACCAGCAGCGTCTTCCACACCAATGTGGGCGTGCTGCAAGGCCTCCCGGATCCGTTCACCGCCACCCGCTACCACTCGCTGACGATCCTGCCGGAGTCGCTGCCGCCGGTGCTGGAGGTGACGGCCCGCACCCGCAGCGGTGTGATCATGGCGGTGCGCCACACCGAGTTGCCGATTCACGGCGTCCAGTTCCACCCGGAGTCGATCCTGACCGAGGGCGGGCACCGGATGCTGGGAAACTGGCTCGCCGACTGCGGATGGGCGCGCGACGACACGCTGGTCCGTCGGCTGGAAAACGAGGTCCGCACCGCGGTGCGACCGCACCTCCCGGACCCGGTGGCTACTGGCCGAACTTCAGCGTGA
>NZ_JBYCKY010000292.1:0-4468 GCF_057473605.1 Mycobacterium sp. TH-M82
GATTCTCGAACGTTTGTCAACATCGATTATCGTTGCGGCAGTGCATCTTTCACGTCAGCGACACCCCCAAACGCCGAACTAGGTGAAAAATCCAGGCCAGCGAGAGTGAGATCACAATTGTCCGCTTGGGAGGCATAGAGCCGATCGGTGTCCACGTCCTCGGTGGGGAAACCAAAACCCTACGCTTCGAATTCCTGGAAGTTACGTCGAATCCCCTGCGTGGAAATTCGCGTTAGTTAAAGCGATAATTCACTTGAGGCAGCGAGGAAGCCTTCTGTCCGTCGAATAGCGAGGACTCGGCGATAAACGAATGCGATAATGCATTGGAAATGCCTCCCGCAGCAGGGATGATTTCGCTAATTACAACTAATATTCTCCCAGCCCAGACGGCATCTTCGCGTTGTTCACACGCCGATCAAGTCGCCATCTTCGCCCACGGACTCAGGCTAAGCGAGCTAAGCTAAGCGTGCCGCATACAACCGGGGATGGTCCTGTCTGCTGGCCGGCCCGGGGGAGGGCACGGTGGGCTCGTTAACGGCGCTCGCTCTTCCTCCCATATACAGTAAATGTTACCGAACCCGCTCTGCGCCGGTATGCAGTGCGGCTTAGCGGCAACCGGATGCCCGGTTGGACCGGACGCCCCAACTGCGGGGGGGGCGACTGTGGACGCTACAGTGGCAGCGACCGCTGCGATAACACCAATTGCAGACCGAGTCACAGCACCCGTAAGATTGTTTCTCGTCAACATCGTTCCTCCCAAGTCGCATCTCCTATAAAATCGTACGCTCGCTGCCTTGGGTTTGGAACCCTGTCGCTTGTGATCTCACTTACCTCAAAATTTCACGTGGGTGCGGGTGGTCCCGTGACATCGGTGGCTGGCGCCTGTTGATCTCGATTTCTCAGGTCCGGGTAGGTCTCGGCGCCGCGTGTCGCGCGGTGGCGCCGGGTTCCTTAGGCCCGGATGCTTGCTTGGCTCCTTCCTGGGGGTCGTAGGGACAACGGCCTTTTCGTCAGGGGATGGCTAGGACGCGGTTGAACGCGTCGGCGAATTCTTGTGCCCAGGGCCAGGTTTGGGATATGCGGAGGAATAGGTGGCGGGAGTGGTTGATCAGCCGGGCGGCGGTGTGCAGCAGCCGGTGCCGCAAGGTGTCGGGTTCGGCCTTGGCCAGCGGCCCGTCGAGCAGCAGCAGCCTGATCCAGCACAGCAGGTCGATCGCGATCGCGGCGGCGGTGACCCAGGCGGTGTTGATGGCGAACGACGCCGATGGCCACCGGGCCAGGCCGGTGGCCTTGCCGTTGCGGATGAAGCCTTCCACGCGGGCGTGCACCCGATGGCGGGCCTCGAGCCGCTGGACCTGGCCGCCGACGGTGTTGGTCGCCATGACCTGGTAGCGGTAGCCGCCCAGCTGCTCGAACAGCGACAGCTGGGTGCCCTCGGTGATCTTTTCCCGGCGCACCAGGATCCGCATGTCGGCGGGCCAGCCGGCCAGCCGGTCCCCGCCCGCGGACTCGCGCAGCAGCCCGGTCAGCTCGGCGACCTGCGCGTCGGGGCGCGGGTCGCCGTCTGGGTCCAGCGCCGCCGACCACACGTCTGGTGGGGTGAGCCCGATCGCGACCCGCACCCGCTCGTCCAGGTCGAACCCCACCGAATAGGCCACCGACCAGCCCGGCTGCGCATTCAGAGCGGTGAGGTGCTCCACCACGGCGTGGCTGGACCCGGCGCCGTCGATGGTGACCAACAGGTTGCGCCGCCACTTGGCGGGGATCGCGGCGATCGCGGCGTCGATGATCGCGATGTGGTCGGCGGCGGTGTTCGACCCGGCGTTGCCCGCGCGCGGGGTGATCGCCAACAACTCGCCCGTGTTGTCGCACCACGCCGTCAGCGGAGTGAGGTAGGACGCTGGCGAGGTGCCCGCTGCGCGGGTCCTTTTCCAGCGCCCTCCTCCCGAACCACCCGTGCGACTTTCACCGCAAGCAGCTCTCCGGTGATTTCGCGTTTGCGATCGGCGGTTTGGCGTGGATGAGGCCATGACAGTCGCCGCAGACGATGAGGGTCTTGCGTCGCTGTCGGGTCATCAGTTGTGCCCACGCCGGTGTCGGCTGCCCAGGCTTGACCAGGTCGGTGAGTCGGGCGACGTGATGGACCTCCACCTCGCCTGAGATCGTACATAGTTCGCACCGGCCAGCGAGGAGCCTGCCGACAAGCTCCTTGCGACGAATGATTGCCTGAACGGGCTGACGGTCGTACAGCACCGCCAGTTTCTGCCGCCGCAGTGGAATACCTCCGAACCGTGCGACCAGTGGTTTCCTGCCTTCGCGTTCAACGCTGACCTGCAAGCACTTTCGTGGCCCGTAGGGTGTGGAGACGGTGGTCTTGTATCGACGCGCCATCTTCGTTACCGACGAGCGATGCTTTGCCGCCAATGTTTTCAGCAGCGAGGTCTCCATGACCCAGCGCAACCGGCTCAGTCGCCAGACGTCACCGGCCAGCAGGTAGTACTGGACGATGCCCCGATATTCGGCCCCGAACGTCTCAGCGATCTTGTGGTCGCTGTAGTTGAGCAACGGGCTCCGGTGCGCGGGTTTGCCGCGCTGCAGAAACGGGGCGCATTTGGCCTTGACCACTTGTTTGGGCACATGCAATCCGATCGAGCCGTTGACCGACCGGCTGCCCGCGGTGAGTTTGCGGTTATCGTGCCGCACAGTGATCTCGTAGCCGAGGAATCTCGCCGCATCGGTGCGAGCGTGCGTGATCAGCGTCTTGTCCTGCGACAGCTCCAACATGAGGTCGTCACGCAGGAACTGGGTCAGGCGCTGTTTGATTTGCTCGGCTTCTGCCTTGGGTCCGATAAACCCGAGCAGGACATCGTCGGCGTATCTGACGTAACGCAACCGACGATAGCCGGGATCACCAGGATCGTGACTCAGCATGCCGCGCAATTGTTTCCGTAATACCCGTACGGTATCGTGGTTGCCGCACTTACGGGACTTCCGCATCGCGTCGTACGTCCTGTGGTACGCCGAACTCGGCGTTCGGCGTATCCCTCGGGGCCCTCAACAAACCAGGTCGTCCCGGTCCAGGTGATCGCCACGTCGCGCAGCGCGGTGTGACATCCCCGGCCGGGGCGGAAACCATGCGAACAATCAGAGAACGTCGGCTCGTAATAGGCATCCAACAGCAACCGGATTACCTCACCGACCAGTTTGCCCGTCCACGACGGCAGACCCAAGGTCTCTTCTTGCCGTTCTTCTTCGGGATGTAGACCCGACGCGCCGGGCTCCACCGATAGCGCTCGTGGCGCAACGCGTCGATGACGCGATCGATCTTGCCCAGTGACATGCCGTCCACGGTTTTCCCGTCGACCCCAGGTGTCATGGCCCCTTTGTTGGAGTACAGGCGCCCGTAAGCCAGTAGATACAGTTTTCGGTTGAACAGTTGTCGATATAGCTCATCACACGGCAGACCACGTCTGCCGCGTTCGCGCAGGACACCCAGCACCGTTTCGGCGCTCTGCATTTCGCATACCTCTTCGTCTCTCGATGTCCGGTCACCTGGCCCCCTTCGCCCTGTGGTCGGCTTTCCCGCCCTCCTTGGCCGGGCGTGACTCCGGCGACTACTACGAGGCCTCCGTCGCCGTAGGACTGGTTGTCCCGTAGGCGATCCCATGTTCGTCTCTGTCACACGTCCGAGCGCGACGTAGGCGCCCCACTCATCTCCTTGAACACTCTCACTGAGCGTCGCTCCGTCGCCCTGAAGGTTGCATCGGTCATTTCACTAAACCGAAGCAGGGCAGGCACCGGTATCAGGCGTTTTCCGGCGGATGGTACGTTGCATCTTCTGGAGATTGGGGTTCAGGCAATCCAGCTTTCGCCATATCACGCGGGTCCCTCAGCACCCCGCTCCTTCGCCTGGACACGGTCGCTGATTTCCTGGCATGCTCTTGTCCCGTCAGCCTTTCGGCATCGGGTAAGCCATCGGACCCAAGAACCTCCCTTCAGTCCTTCCCAACTGCGTTGGGGATGCAACAGAGCGCCTCATGGCGCACTGAAACCCATACCCTCCCTTGAAGTTCCCAGCCGCGCGCTGCTTATCCGAATGTGAGTCGATCAGCGACGCGTCGACGCGGATCACGATCACCGCACCCAGATCCCCGTAGCAGGTGGGTGCTGGAGGGATCCGCCCGTGCCGGGCCTCGATCAGCTCCCACACCCGCTGGCGGGTCTTGTTACGCACCGTCACGATCCGGGCCAACGCCGGTTCATCGATCTCGTTCAACGACCGCCACGCCGTCGGCACCGACGCCACCGGACCGAACACCCGGGCCTGCTCGCGCAGCACCACCACATCGCAGATGTCGCGGCCGCCGTCGGCGATGGTCACCGCGACATCGCGCAGCACCGCGCCCCGATCGTGGGTCACCTCCGGCCGCGACAACGCCGTCGACAATCCCGCGGTGAGCCCGGTCGC
>NZ_JBYCKY010000293.1:0-2394 GCF_057473605.1 Mycobacterium sp. TH-M82
AGTTCTCCGGCGCGATGTAGAAGGTGTCCTGCTCGCTGCGGGCGGGGTGGTCGGCCGGGAAGTTGAGGGCGTCGAAGTTGAACTGCTCGGTTTCGACCTCGGGGCCCTCGGCCACCTCCCAGCCCATGGCGACGAAGGTGTCGGCGATGTGCTCGGCCAGGATCGTGATCGGGTGCCGGGCGCCGGGCGGCTGCCGCGTCGACGGCAGGGTGACGTCGATGGCCTCGGCGACCAGCACGGCCGCGTCCCGCTCGGCCCGCAGCGCCGCCAGCCGTTCGTCATAGCTGCGCTGGGCCTCGCCGCGCGCGGTGTTGACGCGCTTTCCGGCGTCGGCGCGCTCCTCCTTGGGCACGGCGGCCAGCGCCTGGCGGGCCAGCGCCAGCGGCGAACGGTCGCCGAGGTGTTCGGTCTTGATGCGGGCCAGCGCGTCGAGGTCGCCCGCGCCTGCAATGGCCTCCCGGGCGGCGGTGACCGCCTTGGCCAACGCTTCCGGCGACAGGTCGACGGGTTGCTCACCCACGCGGCGGCACTCTCCTTGCTCATGGCTGTCCGGTTGCCCGCATCGTCGCCGGGCGCGCCCCATTATTCCGGCCCGCGCGCGGCACCGGCCGAGTGCCGATCATATGCGATGGGGTCGGGCGCCCTGCGAGTTGCGCGCCCGACCGGCCAGCGGCTGCTGTCTATCCGGACACAGCCGGCTGCGGGGCTGCCGGTGCCGCGAGCGGCACCGCCCTGCGCGCCGTGACCACCTGGTCGATCTTGTAGGCCAGCACCGCGCCCAGGGCACCGAAGACCGGCGCCGCGGCGATCGTCGCCCAGTGGTGGGCCAGCAGCAGGAACCCGAAGCCCGAGGACGCGACCAACATCATGGTCCGCATCGGGGTCCACACGATCGGCTGGCGGAACCGGGACGACACCAGCACACCGAGGATGACGGCGACGGTGTGACCGGCGTCGGTGAAATCGCCGCCGACGATCGCCGAGGCGATGCCCGCGGCCACCCACCAGCCGACCCACGCCATCCGCCAGCGCCGGGGAATCACCGCGGTCATCGCTCCGAGGACCGCGAGGGCGCCGTAGCTCATGCCGACGTCACTGGCCCGGGTGACCGACAACGGTAGCCAACGCAGCTCGACGGCCGCGGCAAGCGCGGCGGCGACCAGAAGCGTCGCACCGATATGCCCCACCACGAACGCCACGACCAGCCGGATGGTGCGCAGGTGCAGTTCGGCGAGCACGAGCATGCACGTCAGAAAGGGCAGCCAGAAATACAGCGGACCCGCGTCGACGACCAACGCGCTGCCGAGCAGGGTGCCCAGGTGCCCGTGGGCCAGATTGTGCAGGTTGGTGCTGGCGCGCTGAATGATGATGTCGCGCGTCTGGGGGCCCAGAACGATCAGCGCGGAACTGACGGCCAGCAGTACTGCCACGTAGCCGACGGTGAACCGGATCCGGCCGAGCCGGGACAAGATGCCGTAGATCATCGACACCTACTATGCCTGTGATTCGGCTTCGTCGCTGTCATCGGAAACTGCCAACTCCCTACTGGCCTTGAGGCGATAGATCGCCAAGTCTGCGGGCAGCCCGGCGGGCTGGGGCGCAAACATGGGCTTACGTGCTCGTTTTGCAAAGACGCCCAGGGCGTCCAGTTCGCTCTGCGGTATCAGGTCCAACGTCGAACTGGACACCATGATTCCACCTTTGGTGGCCCGTTCCATAACTCGGGCCGCGATGTTGACGTCGACGCCGAGCCAGTCGGAGGCCATCCGCTGCGGGCGCCCGGTGTGAATGCCAACCCGCATCCGCGGGGTATGGTCGGCCACCTCGACCGATCGCAGGGCCCTTTCGGCGGCCAGCGCGGCCCGCACGGCGACGGCCGGGTCGCCGAACACCGCCATCAGCCCGTCGCCCAACCGTTTGACGATGTGCCCGCCGGCGTCCAACAGCGGCGGCTCGATGGCCTGCGCGACCTGCCGCAACAGCGTCAGGGCCGCGTCGTCGCCGGCCTGCAGCGACCAGGCGGAGAACCCGACCAGGTCGGTGAAGACCAGCGTCACCTCCGGATTGGCCGGCTGTCGGGAAACCGCCTCGGTCAGCGCCTGCCACAGCTGCAGCACACCCAGGCTGACCTCGCGCGACGCGGCACCGCGATCGCCCAGCAACCGGTCGGCGGCGCGCGCGGCGGCGCGGGGACCGCCGTCGCCGGCGGTGGACAACGGGTCACCGAACTCGGGGTCGCCGGGCAGCAGTCGCCGGGCCCGCCGGATCAGGCCGACCACCCCGGGGTTGCGGTTGGTGGTGTGCAACCACTGGGTGGCGTTCTGTATCGAGACCGGAGGGAGCCGCCGAAGAGTGGAGAGCGCCGCGGTTGTCACCGGTTCTTCGACTTCGCCC
>NZ_JBYCKY010000294.1:0-1105 GCF_057473605.1 Mycobacterium sp. TH-M82
TGCCGTTGCCTCCCGGACAAGCCTCCCGAGATGGGCCGACCAAGTTTGTTTCGGTGGTGCTCCGTCATCTGCGCTCCGGCGTGGTGGTCGTGGACGGTGACACCGAGGAGCTGCTCGACATGGCGGATGGCGTGTGGTGCGTGCTCGACTGCGATCCCACCTACTTGTCGATTCCGGAGCTGGGTGAGCGGTATCAAGCGCTGCGAGAACGCGTGGGAGAACGGCTCATCACGGTGTTGAACCGATGGACGCCGGATGCCACGTATCCGAGCGATGTGTTTGAGCATCCTGTAAGACTCCCGTATCGCCATCCTGAGACGATGCAAAAGGCCCTATGGCAAGGCACGCTGGCTCCGCCGCTTCCGGAGGCAGAGGCCCTACAGCTCATGGACAGAGGTCTGAAGAAACAGGGGGATTGACATGAAATCCGGAGTGAAATACACGCTGGCAGGGATGTTGTTTGTGGTGGGCATTGGGGGGAGTGTCGTGTGGAGCGAGTTCGTTGCCCCAAAACTCAACAGCGAAGCCGTGTGGGTGGCCACAGAGTCGCTTTCCCCCAATCACGTGCTCGGTCCAGCACAAGTGCACAAGGAAATGCTCCCGCGTTCGGACGTGCCGATGGGTGCTGTGACGCACGTCCAGGCGTGGCTTGGCGAGTACACGACCGAGTCGCTGACGCCTCGACAAGTCCTCACCACGGCTGATTTGGAAAGCGATCCGTTTGCGATAACGCCAGGCACGGTGGATGTGCCGCTTGACGCATCGTGGATCGCCTCTGTGTCCCCGACGCTTCGCGCTGGAGACCGGGTGACCTTGACGTTTTTACCGTCGCAGGTCGCCAAGACGGGGAGGCCGACGCTGACGAGCTTCTCCGACGTGTTGGTGCTGTCTGTGCACACGTCGAACAACCGGGAAGTTGTCACGGCCACGCCGACTCACGGGCCCTCTGGGGTAGGGGCGCCGGTGAACGGCCTTGGGGTTCCGAATGAGGTGGATGTCAAATTAACCCAAGATCAGATGCTTGCCCTCGCCGAAGCGGTGGCGAGGGGAGAAAAGGTGCTCATTTCCGGAAGCTAAGGAGGCGAAACATCGGATGCAGATCGTC
>NZ_JBYCKY010000295.1:0-6105 GCF_057473605.1 Mycobacterium sp. TH-M82
ACACCCGCCACGCCCTGACGACCAGGCCAATCGTCCGGAACGGCATGAGGACACCACGAACACCGCAGACAACCGCCCAGCGCTTCGACCGGCTAGGTTTTAGTCAGGTATTCAAAGACGCCCCCCGCCCTCGGGGAGGTGACGAAAATTGTTCGGCGCCTGGTAGCTGGTGGTAGGCATTGAGGTTGGGAACGTGATCCCGACGATTTCGGAACGCACCGGTTAGGACCAAGGCCACGATCTGGTGCACGCCGGGTGCCCCAATTTGAGGTCAATCCCTACAACGAAGTCTCTCTGAGCGCAGTTCGTCTTGTGGGGTCGAGCGGGATGGCCACGTCACACTTCGTGGTGTTGATGCGTGCTGGGCTGTCGACAGATCGGTGAGCGGCTAGGAAGTCGTCGGCGATGCGTGCGCAGTCGTCGGCGGTGATGACGCGCAGGCCGGTTATTCGCGCGAATGCCAGCGGGCCGATGAGTTGGCACAAAGCCAGTTGTGGGTCGAAGTCGTCGAGTTCGGCTCGTGCTGTGGCGTGTTGCAGAACGGCGTCGAAGGGCCAGCGGTACTGCTCGATGACGCGGGCGCGCAGGGCCGTGGAGGCGTGCTCATCAGCTGGCGCGGCGGGGCCAAGCGCGAGCCAGGCCAGTACGGTGACGTGCAGCGGCGCCTCAGCGAAGACGCCGGCCTGGCGGCTCAGCAGCTCAATGAGTTGTTCGCGCAGCAAGCCTGGGGCGGGTGGCAGTGATTCGACTTGGGGAAGTAGCCGTTCGAAAGTGGCCGCGAGCAGGTGTGACGAGCTGTTGAAGTGGCGGTAAAGGGTGGTTCTGGCGACTTTGGAGGCTTTGGTCACCGCGTCGACGGTGACGGCTTCGATGCCGCCGCTGGTGAGCAAGGCTGTTGCGGCGTCGAGAAGCCGGTTGCGGGATCGAATTCGCCGCGGGTCGACATCGTCGACGCCGGCGCTGTGGGCTTGCGGCTGCAGGCTGCTCATTCTTCCTCGCTTCGCGGTTGACCATGCTCCTGGCTGACGGTTCCATGTGGAGCCGCTATAGTACCGGCAGTATCGTAGCGAAACCGATGGTAGCGAAAGGCCGTTAGTTTGTCTGATCGCTTGGTCGACGAGGGTAGCGCGCCCGGCGACTTGCCGGTGTCGGTCCCGCAATTGCTGCCCTACCACACTTCGACATGTTTGGGTTGTGGGCCGCAGAATCCGCATGGCCTGCATTTGGTGGCACATCGCAGTGGCGATTCGGTATACGCCGATGTGACGTTCACCGACCGCCACGTCGGCGCTCCCGGGCTTGCCCACGGTGGTGCTGTTGCTGCGGCGTGCGACGACGTGCTGGGTTTTACGCCGTGGCTCATTGGAGCGCCGGCAGTCACTCGCCGCCTGACCGTCGAGTACTTGCTGCCGGTTCCACTGAACCAGCCTCATCGGATCACGGCCCACATTGAGATGCGACAGGGCCGCGCGTTGCACGTCAGAGCCGCTGGCGTCGGCGGCGATGGGATCATCCGCTTCACCGCCGATGCGGTGTTCGTGGTGGTCGACGCCGCACATTTCGCTGCTCACGGTGACGTGTCCGGTTTTGGTGGCCTGCTGGAGCAATTCGGCCGCGATGGGGTGTCCCGAAACGGCCTGGCTCGATGAGCTCACCCGACTTGCGCGCTCACCCCGCCACGAAGAAATTTGGCGCCACTGCGTCGCCTGCGCGCGGCGTGAGCGCCGCACCGCACCTGGCCGGGGAGCGATGGGAAGCGTTGCTGGATGAGGCGGTGAGATTGGCGTCGGTGGGCGGCTACGACGCCGTGCAAATGCGGGCAGTTGCCAAACATGCCGGCATGGCCGTGGGCACGTTGTATCGCTACGTTCCGTCGAAGAATTACCTGCTGGCCGTCGCGCTGACGCGTCAATTTCACCGTGTGGAGGCAGGCTGGCACTGGACGGCCGGCGCCGCTACGCCCGCGCAGCGACTCGACCGGCTCAGCGCCTATCTGCACGACCGCTGGCAGCGCGATCCGCTGCTTACCGAAGCCATGGTCAAGGCTTTCCGGGTCACCGACAGCACCGCGGCTGACGTGGTGAACGAGGCCGCCGGGGTCATCGAAGATCTCCTGGCGCGCACCCTCGCCGGCGGCACGCCCAGCCTTCTCGATCGACGTGTCGCCGGGGTCATCGCCGACATCTGGCTGGCGAATTTGACCGCTTTCATCGGCCGACGGGCCTCGGCGTCACAGACCCGCGACCGCATCACTCGAGCCACCCGGCGGATACTGGCCAATCTGGCATTGTCATCAACAGCCCGACGACCGTGACCCAAGGCGACGGCATTGGGCACGCGCCTCGTTGCGGCATCGCCGCGGGCCTTGTCGGTGTGGCCGGAGTCTGTGGCAATGCGACAGAAGACTGATAATGTCGCATCCGAAAAGCGGGAGGGTCGCCAATTCGCTTTCGTTACGTCGCTAGTCGGTTCGAGTCAGGGTGAGGGCATCGTGGCGAGGACACCATCGCGTCGGGGTCAGGCGTCTGCGGCCACCCGCGCGGTGGCCACGGATCGGCTGCTCGACGCCGCCGAAGACTGCTTGCGGGATAAGGGGGCAATCGGGCACCACCATGGAGGACCTCGCGGGGCGTACCGGGGTCTCGCGCGCCACGGTGTACCGCTACTTCTCCAATCGCGAGTCCGTCATGTCCGGTGTCATCCTGCGGACAACCGAACGCTACCTGCGAAGCATTGCTCCGCGCATCGCTGAACATGCCGATTTAGGTTCGGCGATCGTCGATTTCGTCGAAGTAACGGTACGGGCGGCTCAACGCGAGCCGATCATCGGTGTGTTGTTCGGCAGCGACGACGATTTAGCCGGTGTCGGGTTGGCCGAAGGCACGTCGGTGGCACTATTCGACCTCGTCGCCGAATTCCTACGACCAGTCTTCAAAGAGCGGTGGGATCAACTAGGGTCGGGGATGTCAGTTGACGACGCCGCCGAGTGGATTCTGCGCGTCATCCTCAGTCTGATCGCGGTGCGCGGCCCCCGCCAGCGCAGTCCCGACGGCCTGAACACCTTCCTACGCCGTTTCCTGCTGCCGTCGTTGCTTTCCACCGCCGAGTCTGGCGACACATGCAACAAACCGTGAGTAGTGTCTTAAGTCATGACGATTGACTCCGACGCCGATCGAGAGCGCTGACCGTGCAGTTTGCGCAGGTCGACCCGGCCATTGCCGAACAACTGCAGAACGCTTCGGCGGTCGTGGAAGGGCTATCCGGTTATCTGGGTTTTCGCCACACCGAGTTCACCGCCGGGCGACTGGTGGTGGAGATGGACGCCCGCGCTGACCTGTTGACTGCGTTCGGCAATCTGCTCGGCGGATGCCCGACCGCGATGGTCGACCACTGCCTGGGTGTGGTGTTCTATCCAGTCATCCCGGCCGGATCATGGGTCGCGACCACGGGGTTTCAAGCTGAACCGGCTTGCGCCCGTGTCACACCGCGTGTGCGTCGCCGTGGCCGAGATCATCGCGCTGGGAAAGCGTAGCGGGGTCGCCAGAATCGACATCAGCAACGACGGGAGCGCAGTGTGCGCCGCCCAAGGAATCGTAACCGTGGTGCGCCCAACGACCGGGTCGGCGTGAGCGCGAAAGTCACCGTTCCCCTCGCGGCTCTAGCTGCCCGATTCGCACGGCTGCGCCGATGACGCTCACGCACTTCAACGGCAGCGACGGTGTCACGCTTGCCGCGGATTGCTACCGGCATCACGATTCCCCCGCTGTCGTCCTCCTGCTACACGGCGGAGGTCAAAACCGCCAGGCTTGGGCGGCCACCGCGCACGAGTTACACGAAGCTGGCTACACCGTCATCGCCTATGACGCCCGTGGTCATGGAGACAGCGCCTGGGATCCCACCGGACACTACGATCTCGACGTGCTGGCGTCGGATCTACTGGCCGTACGTGCGCAAGCGTCAAGCGACCGCCCCGTAGCGGTGGTGGGTGCGTCTCTGGGCGGCATGACCGTCCTCGGGGCACACCGACTCGCAGCCGCAGACCTGTGGGCCGCAGTAACCCTGGTCGACATCACCCCGCGCATGGAGTTCGACAGAGCACGCCGTGTCGTGTCGTTCATGGCCGCCCACCCTGATGGATTCGGCAGCCTCGACGAGGCGGCCGACGTCATCGCCGAATACAACCCACACCGCGCACGGCCGCGCAGTCTGAACGGACTCCGCAAAGTGTTACGGCCACGCGAGGACAATCGGTGGATCTGGCGATGGGACCCGGCTTTCGTGACCTCCAACTTCCACGTCCTGCGCGGCGATCCCGCGGCCGGCGCCGAGGAGTTCAACGCCATCACCGACCTGCTGGTCGACGGAGCCCGCCGCGTACAGGCGCCGACGCTGCTGGTGCGCGGTGTGCTCTCCGACGTCACATCGCCGCAATCGGTCGATGAATTCCTGCAGGTCGTACCGCACGCCCAGACAGTGGACGTCTCGGGCACGGCCCACATGGTCGCCGGCGACGACAACGACGCCTTCACCGCGGCAGTCGCGGACTTTCTGGACCGCACCATTGCGGCAACGTCGTGACGCTGCCCGCTGAAGCCATCCCTACGGCGAGTCGCCTGCCGCTGCGCCGCCGGCGCGACGGTGAGCGGCTGCCGGCGTCGTCTCACTGGTATTGAGTGACAGCACGTAGGCGCCGAGGCTTCCGAGGAAGCCTGCGCAGTGGGCGACGAGTTCGTCGGTGCTGAAGTCGAGTTCGTCGTCGAGCCAGCGGCGCAGCACCTCGAACAGCCCGCCCACCCCCAGGGTCGACGCCAGATGGGCGACGCTCACTGCGGAGTCGGGAATATCGAGGCGCACTCTAGCCTCGCGCAGCACGAGGTCGGCGAATCCAGCCATGAGTTGGCTGCGCAACTCACGTAGCAGCGGCTCGGTTGCCGATTCGACAAACAAAATCCGGCCCAGCCGCCGGTCGTTTTCGATCATCGTGATCAGCGCGCGAATCGGAGCGTGCGCCAACACGTCGGGGGTTGCGCCCGCGTCGGGGATCGCTTGGACAATCACCTCCTGGAAGGTGGCGTAGAGCTGCTGGTAGACCGCCCGCAACAGCTCGTCCCGATCGGTGAAGTGTTGATAGAAGTACCGCGAGGTTACCCCCGAGGTCGCACACACCGCCGTCACCGTGGCCGCCGTCACGCCCCGGGTGCCGATCAACTCCACGGCAGCATCGATCAAGCGCTCGCGGCGGCGGCGATGACGCTGCTCGGCCGACACTCCGCTGTACACCCGGACCGAACGCACACGTATAGTCTGGCACCCACATCTGACAAGGTGTAAAGTCAGATTCGTCCACTACGAACAAGGGGCAGCGTGATGAGCAACGAGTCGTCGATATCGTCGAGAACACGGGTGCTGCCGAAGGCCCGCCGGGTCCGTTTCGCATTGCCTTCGGGCACCACTCGTCAGCATTTCGTGGGCGGCGAGCTGGTGATGAGCCACTTTATTTCGACCTTGTCGGCAACGTTTCCCGAGGGAGAAGACTTTTTTATTCGGTCAGTGCGCCAGTACCGTGACCAGATCCGCGACCCTGACCTTCAGGAGGCGGTCAAGGGATTCATCGCACAGGAGGCCACCCACCGGCACCAGCATCGGCTGCTCAACGAGCGGCTGCAGGCGATGGGTTATCCGACTGACCGGATCGATCGGCACATCAAAAAATTGGTTGCCCGGTTGGAGCAGCGCTTCTCCCCGGTCATGCGCCTGGCTGTCACCGCCGCGCTTGAGCACTACACCGCGACACTGGCCGAGATCATCTTGACCAGTGATGAAGCCCAGAAACTGATCGGCGACACCGAGGTCCGGCCGATCCTGCTGTGGCATGCGTTCGAGGAGTCCGAGCACAAGGCCGTCGCTTTTGATGTCTTGCGGACGATCGGGGCCACCGAACGCACCCGCGTCTGGGGAATGCGCGTCGCTTCGCTGCTTTTGTTCACCGAGTTGATCGCCCAAACGCTCCGGTCTATGGCGGCTGACCGTGCTGCATATCATCCGAGACGAATGACGGCCAGCCTGAAGGCATTTCGTCGGTCCCCCATGTTCAGCCCCGAGGCG
>NZ_JBYCKY010000296.1:0-2291 GCF_057473605.1 Mycobacterium sp. TH-M82
TCGTCGTCGCGTTCGATGGCGCGTCGCGCCGGACGCTGTCTGCTCCACCTCAGCCGCTCCCGCAGCAGGGTCCAGGTCTGGGTTTGGCCATACCGGATACCGGTCAGCGTCTCGATGACGTCGGCGACCCGCGCCAGGGTCCACAACTGGGTTGGGAAGCCGTTGGCCCGCGGCCCCTTGAGCAGCGCCTGCTCCACCTGCGCAAGCTGCTCGTCAGACAGCTTCGGCAACCGGCCGGCACGCCCGGCACCGGCCAGCCCCTGTTTACCCTCGGCGAGGAAGCTCCGATGCCAACGTGACGCGGTCTGCGCCGAAACGCCCAGCTTGTCCATCACGTCGACCTGACGCTTGCCGCGGGCGAACATATCCGCCGCAGCCATCCGCCGGGCCTTGAGCGCCTGAAAGTCCTGCCGCGCACCTACTTTGGCGGCCTTACCCGACCGTCGCCTGCCAATAGATCCCGCCACACACCAATTGTCCTATACCACAGCACGAATTCCGCGATACGACTCACTATATTACCGAAATATCTTTAAGAGTTGCTGGTCCCACGCTGACGGGTCCATCCGTACTTCACTCTCCTGTTGTGTCTGTGCTTCCGCTCCGCGGCTGAGCGATCCTTTTCGAGAAATTGCGTGCAGGACGAAGATTCATGCAGGGTCCTGACTTTCACTCCACAGCTGGGGTTGGGCCAGGCTGATGACGGTGACCGGACCCGAGGTGGTCCCTGCCTACGCTTTCATCGCGCTGTGGTGGGTGAACAGCACGATCTGTTGGGTCACCCCGATTTCGGCGAGCAGGTCCAGCGTGATCGCCGCGCGTTCGTCGTCGAACGGCATCAGTACGTCGTCCAGCATGATCGGAACTGTCTCGTAGCCGGCGTCGCGGCGTTCCTGCTCGACATCGAGCACTCCGGCCAAGCTCAGTGCCAGATACAGCTGCGCCGCGCTGCCTTCCGACAGCTCGGCCGTTTCGCGCTCGATGTCATTGGCGTCGATGAGGACCAGTGACCGCTCGGTAGCTTCTCCTTCGGCTTGCAGTCCGGTGAACCGATCCTGCGTGACCCGGATCAGTAGGACCCGGCCCGCTCCAGCACCGGGTTTCGGTGTGACTCCAGGTAGGCCCGCAACTCCTGGGTGAGCAGATGGTGCATGAGCTGAGTGGTGGCGTAGTCCTCGATGATCTCCAGTACCTCGGCGGTAGCCTGGCTCAGCTCCTGTTGGAGTGCATCGGCACCGGTGCGGCCTTTGAGTTGGGCGAGGTTATTTTTCGCCTCGATGACCAGCGCATGCGCGGTTTCGGCGGCCTTTTCCGCCTCGCGGAGCGCGTCCCGGGTGGACTCGCCATCCACGACGAGTTGCTCGTAATCGCATCCCGCCAACTGGCTCTCCAGTTCCGGCAGGTCCATTCCCCGGGGGGCCTGCAGCTGGTCTTCCAGGCCCTGCAACGCGTCAACGGCTTCCAGATAGTGCTGGGTGCGGCCCATCAGGTCGGTGAGCTCACCGCGGCTAACACCGGACGCGTTCGCCATCTCGGTGAGGGATCCTTCAAGTCGGCCGCGCTCTTCGCGGAGTTGGGCGACGCGGGCTTCGGCTTCCTTTTCGGCTTTCTGGTGAATCTCGTCGGCCTGCTGGTTCGACTTGGACCGCTCATAGGCGGCTTTGATCTCGTCGAACCAAGCCACGGCCTGCCTTGCCACGACTTGGCGTCGAGATTGACTGCTAGTGCAACGACCTCGGAATCCCATTCGTCGCGAGTATGGACCTCGGCTTCCTGTTCCTGTTCTAGGCGGGTCAGGGCCATACGCCTTCGCCCGGCCAGTATGGGCAGCGAGATCCTCGGCGGATACATCCAGATCGCGGGGTTTGAATTTCTCATCAGCTTTGAGACGCCGCCAGTGCGGCGGATCTATCGCCCGTGCGGCATCACGGGTCGGGTTTCCCGCGAACAGTTACAAGATGGTCGCGTTCGCGTGGCCCGAGATCGGACACCCGATCATCAACGTCGTCTCGCCGGTACCGCCCCACGAGGACTACTCGATGCCGAGCAACCCGCGAGCTGTCGCTCTTCATGGGCGGATCGCGGCTGACTCGCTGAACGTGACACCCGTTCCGAGCCAGCCGAGAGAACCTATATAGCCGCGTTGATGGCGGCGTCCAGGCTGCCGGCGACGGCGTCTAGATCGGTGTCGAACAGGTCTAATGGTGACGTCGGATATCGGAACTGTCCGAATGCCTCAGCGCTGTGGCAGGCGTTGGCTGACCTCGGCAGCGTAGTTGGTCCAGTCTCCT
>NZ_JBYCKY010000297.1:0-1344 GCF_057473605.1 Mycobacterium sp. TH-M82
AGTTTGCTGGTACGGTCGCCATCGTCCGGATACGGGTCATTCCACGGGAGATGAGATGCCTGCCGACAAGACCGGTGCGCATGCGACCATCAGCGCAGAGGAGGGCCGGTACACGATTTCGGCCGACGGCCGGGTGGTCGGCTATGCCTCATTCGCCGACCGGGGGGACCAGCGGGTCTTCGACCACACGGAGATCCATCCCGAATTCGGTGGACGTGGTCTGGCGACCCCGCTGGTCGAAGAAGCGCTCAACGGCGCCCGCGATACGGGCAAGCGCATCGACCCGGTGTGTTCGATGATCGGCACGGTGCTGAACAAACACCCCGAATTCGACGAAATCACCGCCCAGGTGAACGATGACGTCCTGAGATGGGCGCGGACCGCGTCGAACGGTTGAACTCACGTATCGACGGCATCGCTGATCGGTCCGGCCTGTGACCTGTGCGGGCTGCCCGTCGACGTTGTCGGTGACGGCGAAATGGCCCGCGTGGATTGCCCGCAGTTTCTCCAAAGCCGCCCTCGTGACGGCGATGGCGTCGTCCTCGTGGGCCTGCGTACGCGGTGGGAGCGGCGCGTCAGACTTCCGCGGAATTGCCGACGCGCACTGGACGCAAGGTTGTCGGTAGGGGTTTTGCCCTGCAGGCGGCAGTCAATTCACCCGGGGCCCGCCGCAAGAAGGTGACGCCGCCGCCCGTGACGAGCGCGCGCCGCGGGCGACAGCGTCACCGAAGATCCCGCCCGGGGGAGAGACGCTGTGCCGCTTGACAATGTGGTCAGGGACGCGGGGGGGTCCCGACGCAAACGCCGCCGGCGCACGCTCCGGCGCCCGCACCGCCCGGCGCGTTCGTGGTGACCCCGCCGGGTCCGACGCCTCCGCCCGGTTCTCCCGGCTCGGCGGGCGGGGAGGCCGGCGTGGTCGGGGTGGTGCTGGTCGAGGTGACGGTCGTCGTGACCGTCGTGGTCGACGGCGTGTTCTCGTGTCCGCTCGAACCGCACGCCGCGGTCAGCGTACTCAGCCCGACGGCCGCCGTCAGCGCCGCGGCCACGACGAAACGGCGGGCGATCCGCTTCTCGATCATCATCGAATACCCAATCTGTTGAGCGAAGGGACGGTCTCCTTAGGGCATCTACCCACTTGGGTGCGACGTCAAGCGCGATCCTCGCAGAGGTTCCTCCGCTTCGGAACCCACTGCACGGCACAACGGCGGGTGACCCGCCCAGACGGTCGGCGTGCGCGCAACGGCCCTCCGGCGGCCGGTACCGGAGCGCGAGGGCATGGTGGTCGATTGCGCCGGCCGCGTCGCCGATCGTCGCCATCCCGACGTCGCGCACGATCGGTGGCCT
>NZ_JBYCKY010000298.1:0-6562 GCF_057473605.1 Mycobacterium sp. TH-M82
ACATACCGAGTTGGCTGGCCCGCACCGGATTCCAGCTGATGGATCCGCTGAAAAGCGCGAAAGCCCGGATAGACTTCCTGCGCCAGCTGCACGACCGTGAGGCCCTGTTGCCGCGCGAAGCGCAGCGCCGGTTTCTGGGGTCCGAAGGCTGGATCGCGTGGTCGGGCCCGGCGATCTCCGAGCTGCTCAAGCAGGTCATCGCGCACAACAGGATGATGACAGGCGGTTTCGCCATCCGCGGGCAACTGGTGACGCTGACCGACATCACCTGTCCGGTGCTGGCTTTCGTCGGTGAGGTCGACGACATCGGGCAGCCCGCGGCGGTGCGCGGCATCCGGCACGCGGCACCCAATGCCGACGTGTACGAGTACCTGCTGAGAGCGGGGCACTTCGGCCTAGTCGTCGGATCCAAAGCGGCCGAGCTGACCTGGCCGACGGTCGCCGAGTGGGTGCTCTGGCTGTCCGGTCAGGGTGATTTGCCGGCGGGCGTGGTGCCGATGGCCGACCAGCCGGCTGAGCACACCGACACCGGCGTAGCGATCAGCTCCCGGATCGCGCACGGCTTAGGGGAGGCCTCCGAGATGGCGCTCACCCTGGCCCGCGGCGCCGCCGACGCCATCGTCACGGCGAACAAATCGGTGCGCACCCTGGCGGTCGAAACAGCCCGGACGTTGCCGCGGCTGGCCCGGCTGGGCCAGATCAACGACCACACCCGGATCTCACTGGGCCGGATCATCGGCGAACAGGCCGATGCCGCGCCGAACGGGGAGTTTCTGCTGTTCGACGGGCGGGTGCACACCTACCAGGCCGTCGACCGGCGGATCGACAACGTCGTCCGGGGCCTGATCGGAGTCGGGGTGCGCCAAGGCGTTCACGTCGGTGTGCTGATGGAGACCCGGCCCAGTGCCCTGGTCGCCATCGCCGCGCTGTCCCGGCTGGGCGCGGTCGCCGTGTTGATGCCGCCCGACGCGGACTTGGTCGCGGCCACCCGGATCGGTGGGGTGGCTGAGATCATCACCGACCCCGTCAACCTCGACAACGCGCTTGACGCAGCGCGCCAATCGCCGTGCCAGGTTCTGGTGCTCGGCGGCGGCGAGTCGCGCGACCTGCGCCTTCCCCGAGACTCCGACGTCATCGACATGGAAAAGATCGACCCGGACGCTGTCGAACTGCCCGGCTGGTATCGGCCGAACCCGGGATACGCCCGTGATCTGGCTTTCATCGCATTCAGCACGGTCGCCGGCAAGCTGGTCGCCAAGCAGATCACCAACTACCGCTGGGCGCTGTCGGCGTTCGGCACCGCGTCGGCGGCCGCACTCGGCCGCGGCGACACCGTGTACTGCCTCACCCCGCTGCACCACGAGTCCGGCCTGCTGGTCAGCCTGGGGGCCGCGGTGGTCGGCGGTACCCGGATCGCGCTGTCCCGCGGCCTGCAGCCGGACCGGTTCGTCGCCGAGGTGCGCCAGTACGGCGTGACCGTGGTGACCTACATCTGGGCGATGCTTCGCGAGGTCATCGACGATCCCGAGCTCGTGCTGCACGGCAATCACCCGGTGCGGCTGTTCATCGGTTCGGGGATGCCGACCGGCCTGTGGCGCCGGGTGACGGATGCGTTCGCCCCGGCCCACGTCGTCGAATTCTTCGCCACCACCGATGGTCAGGCGGTGCTGGCCAACGTGTCCGGGGCCAAGGTGGGTAGCAAGGGCCGCCCGCTTCCGGGCGCCGGTGACGTCGAGCTCGCCGGCTACGACCCTGAGCACGACCTGATCCTGGAAGACGACGACGGCTTCGTGCAGATCGCCGCGGCCAACGAGGTCGGGGTGCTGCTCGCCAGGCCCCGCGGGCCGGTGGACCCGGCCGCGTCGGTGAAACGCGGGGTTTTCGCCCCGGCTGACACCTGGGTGTCCACCGAGTATCTGTTCCGGCGCGACGGCGACGGCGACTACTGGCTGATCGGCGGGCGTGCCGCTGCGCTGCACACCGCCCGCGGTATCGTCCACGCAGTGCCGATCACCGATGCGCTGGGTCTGGTCACCGGTGTCGACCTGGTGGTGACATACGGGGTGCCGGTGGGCCACGGGGGCGATGGGCAGGTGGTGGTCTCGGCGGTGACGCTACGGCCGGGTGCGACGATCACCGCTGCCGACGTGAGCGAGGCGGTGGCGAATATGCCCGTCGGGCTGGGGCCGGATGTCGTGCACGTGGTGGGCCAACTGACGCTCAGCGCGGCGTACCGCCCGACGATCGGCGCTCTGCGCGATGCCGGAATCCCGAAGCCCGGCGGACACGCCTGGTATTTCGACACCGGCAGTGGACAGTTCAAGCGGCTGACCGCCGCGGCGCGCACCCAGCTGACCGGGGAGCCCTCGTGATCGACGAAACCTTGTTGAATATCCTGGCGTGTCCGGCGGACCGGGGTCGGTTGCTTTTGATCGAGCAGGCCGACGGGGACCTGCTCTACAACCCGCGCCTGCGCCGGGCGTACCGCTTCGAAGACGGCATCCCACTGTTGCTGGTCGATGAGGCTCGCGACGTCGACGACGACGAGCACACCCGGCTCATGGCGCGGGCGCGACCGGCAGATCCCCGGTGAGGTAACGCTGCAGATTGGGCGCAATCGTTTTTGCGATCTGTTCGGCCGGCAGCGATGCGAACGGCTCCAACTTCAGGATGTAGCGGGCCATCACCACACCGACCAACTGGGTGGCGACGAACTCCGCCCGGATGATCCCGGTCCCGGGCGGATTGTCGACTCGCGCGGCCAACTCGACGACCACGACCTCGCGGAAAAACGTACGCGCCAAGCTCACGTCGGCGCCGGCCAGGATCGACCGCAGCGTCGCGATCAGCCCCGCGCCCAGCTCGGAATCCCACAACGACAGCAACAGGGAGGGCAATCGCAGCCCGAGCTCCTCGATGGGGGTTTCCCGCAGCGGCCCGATGATGGTCATCGGGTCAACCGGTAAGGCGATCGCGGCCGCGAACAGTTGTTGTTTGGTGCCGAAATAGTGGTGCACCAGTGCCGAGTCCACGCCAGCGGCCGCAGCCACCGCCCGGATCGATGTGTTGTCAATCCCATTGCGAGCAAACAGTTCCCGAGCCCTGGCCAGGATGCGCTCCCGAGTATCGGAGACGCCCGCCGGGCGGCCGGGTCGTCGCCGGTTCGCTGCGGGGACCATTACGGCGTCCGCCGCCGCAACGTCGCCGCGGCCAGGCAGAGTGCCGCGATCGCAAAGCCCAGCACCACGATGATGTCGCGCACCGCGATGCCCGTCAGCTCCGGACACGCACCCACTTGGCGGAGAGCCTCCAGCGCATAGCTGGCAGGTATCACGTTGCTGATCCATTGCAGCCAGGTTGCCATCAACTCCCGCGGGACGATGATGCCGCACAGCAGCAGCTGCGGGACCATCACCACCGGGATGAACTGCACCGCCTGAAACTCGGTGCGGGCAAACGCGCTACAGAGCAGACCGAGCCCGACACCCAGCACGGCGTTGACTATCGCGATCAAAAACACCCACATCGGGTTACCTGCGGTGTCGAAGCCCAGCAACCAAAACGACACGATGCATGCCAGGGTGGCCTGCATCGCCGCCGCAATCGAGAAGGCGGTCCCATAGGCGACTAGCAGGTCGAGGCGGCGCAGCGGGGTGGTCAGAATGCGCTCCAACGTTCCCGACGCCCGTTCGCGCTGCATGGTGATCGACGTGATGATGAACATCAAGAACAGCGGGAAGAGACCCAACAGGATCAGGCAGGCATTGTTGAACGGCGACGGGGTGCTGGGCGGATGTTGGACGTTCTCGAACATGAAGTACATCAGCGTGATGATCAGGCTGGGCACCAACAGGATCATCACGACGCTGCGGTGATCGGCGGCCAACTGCCGCAGGATCCGCGCCGTGGTGGCGGTGTAGCTGCGTGGTCCTAGCCGGCTCGGCGCGCGGTGCTGCGGGTGATCATGGACAGAAACGCGTCTTCCAGTGACGGGCATCCGGTGTCCTCTCTTAGTCGGGCCGGACTGGTGTGGACGACCAGATGGCCGTCGCGCAACAACAACAGGTCACCGCAGTGGTCGGCCTCGTCTAACACGTGGCTGGACACCAGCAGGGTGATCCCGTCGCGGGCGAGGTTGTCAAACTGCTCCCAGAGGTCGGCCCGCAACACCGGGTCCAGGCCCACCGTGGGTTCATCCAGCACCAGCAGATCGGGCTGACAGACCAACGCGCAGGCCAGCGACACCCGGGTGCGCTGGCCGCCGGAAAGGTTGCCGCAGAAGGCGGTGCGCTGGCCGGTCAGGCCCACCCGCTGGATGGCGGCGTCGGCGGCGTGGCTGTCGAACCCGTACAGGGATGCGAAATAACCGACGTTGTCGATGATCCGCAGATCGTCGTAGATGGTCGGGTTCTGCGGCAGGTATCCGATCCGCCGGCGCAGCTGGGGCGTTCCAGCCGGTTTCCCCAGCACCGTCACCGATCCCGACGTGACGATCTGGGTGCCGACGATGCAGCGCATCAGGGTGGTCTTGCCACAGCCGGACGGGCCGAGCAGGCCGGTGATGGTGCCGCGGGCAATCCGCACCGACAAGTTGTGCAGGGCCGGGCGCTTACCGCGAATCACCCGTAGGTGATCGATCTCCACCGCTGGTCCGGCAGCACCACGTCCCATCAATTCATCGACCGATGAACTCATCATGTGATGAAATATGCGTTCTGCGTGTCCGGTTGTCAAGGACCGGTCACCTACCGGCAGAATCTGTCCAGTGGACGCTGAGCAGCTGGCAGTCGACCCGGTGGTCGCCGCCCACCGGGTGCTCGGCGCCACGGTCGCCGGCCGGGGGGTGCGGGCCAGGATCGTTGAGGTCGAGGCGTACGGCGGCGTCGCCGCCGGCCCCTGGCCGGATAAGGCGGCGCACTCCTATCCCGGTCCCAACGGACGCAACCGGGTGATGTTCGGGCCGCCGGGACATCTGTACACCTACCGCAGTTACGGAATCCACGTGTGCGCGAACGTCGTCTGCGGCCCGGATGGGACGGCAGCCGCGGTGCTGCTGCGATCCGGGGCGGTCGAGGGCGGAATCGAGGTGGCCCGCTCCCGGCGCGGCACAGCGGCCGACACCGCGCTGGCACGAGGGCCCGGGAATCTGTGTGGCGCACTGGGAATCACCATGGACGACAACGGGATCGACCTGTTCGGTCCGGACAGCCCGGTGCGATTGCAGCTCAGCGAGCCCGCTGACCGGACCGAAGGGCTCGCCGGCCCCCGGGTCGGCGTCAGCAACGCCGCCGACCGGCCGTGGCGGTTGTGGCTGCCAGGGTACCGGGAAGTCTCGGCCTACAAACGCAGCCCCCGCGCTCCGGCGCCGGGCCAAAGCGACTGATCCGCGCCGATCCGGGAGGATCTAGACCCATGGGCACCGGAATTCTCGACGAGCTGGGCTGGCGCGGGCTGATCGCCCAATCCACCGACCCGGACGCGCTGGCCGCGGAGGTCGGCCGCGGGCCGATCACCGTCTACGCAGGCTTCGACCCCACCGCGCCCAGCCTGCACGCCGGGCACCTGGTGCCGCTGCTGGCGCTGCGCCGCTTTCAGCGCGCCGGGCACCGCCCCATCGTGCTGGCCGGCGGGGCCACCGGGCTGATCGGCGATCCCCGCGACGCCGGTGAGCGGACGTTGAACGCTGCCGACACCGTCGCGCAGTGGACCGAGCGGATCCGTGGGCAGCTGCAACGCTTCGTCGACTTCGACGACACACCGACCGGCGCGATCATGGTGAACAATCTGGACTGGACCGGCGACTTGTCGGCGGTGGAATTTCTGCGCGACGTCGGCAAGCACTTCTCGGTCAACGTGATGCTGGACCGTGACACCATCCGGCGCCGGCTGGACACCGAAGGAATCTCCTACACCGAGTTCAGCTACCTGCTGCTGCAGGCCAACGACTACGTGGAGCTGTACCGGCGGTACGGCTGCTCGCTGCAGATCGGCGGGTCCGACCAGTGGGGCAACATCATCGCCGGGGTGCGGCTGGTGCGCCAAAAGCTGGGCGCGACCGTCCACGCGCTGACGGTGCCGCTGGTGACGGCCAGCGACGGCACCAAGTTCGGCAAGTCCACCGGCGGAGGCAGCCTGTGGCTCGACCCCGAGATGACCAGTCCCTACGCGTGGTATCAGTACTTCATCAATACCGCCGACGCCGACGTCATCCGCTACCTGCGCTGGTTCACGTTCTTATCCGCCGACGAGCTGGATGAGTTGGCGAAGGCCACAAAATCGCGGCCGCAGGAGCGTGCCGCGCAGCGGCGGCTGGCGCGGGAGTTCACCACCCTGGTCCACGGTGCGGCCGCCACCGAGGCGGCTGAGCTGGCCAGTCAGGCGCTGTTTGGCCGCGGCGAGCTGTCCCGACTGGACGAGGCGACGCTGACGGCGGCGCTGCGCGAGACCCGGGTCGCCGAACTGGCCCCGGGTGAACCGGACGGCATTGTCGACCTGCTGGTGGCCACCGGGCTGTCGGCGAGCAAGGGTGCGGCCCGGCGCACGGTGGGCGAGGGCGGGGTTT
>NZ_JBYCKY010000299.1:0-2982 GCF_057473605.1 Mycobacterium sp. TH-M82
TGTTCGACCAGGGCGTGCGCCTCGCTCACGGGTGTCCGCCTTTCTCCGCCACTGTGCGGGACTTGTGTCGAAATGTAACACGTTCTAGTTTGGATCCGTGGCCCTGAACATCGCTGACCTCGCTGAACACGCTATCGACGTGGTGCCCGACCGCGTCGCCCTGATCTGCGGTGACGAACAGCTGACCTATGCCCAGCTGGAGGAGAAAGCCAACCGGTTCGCGCACTACCTGATCGACCAGGGCGTCAAGAAGGACGACAAGGTCGGCCTGTACTGCCGCAACCGCAACGAGATCGTCATCGCGATGCTCGGGATCGTCAAAGCCGGCGCCATCTTGGTCAACGTCAACTTCCGCTACGTCGAGGGCGAACTGCGCTACCTGTTCGACAACTCCGACATGGTGGCGCTGGTGCACGAGCGCCAGTACGCCGACCGGGTCGCCAACGTGCTGCCGGGGACGCCGAACGTCAAGACCATCCTGGTTGTCGAAGACGGCTCCGATCTGGACTACCAGCGTTACGGAGGGGTCGAGTTCGAGACGGCGCTGGCGCAGGGCTCCCCGGAGCGCGATTTCGGCGACCTTCTCGGTGAGCGGAGCGCCGACGACATCTACCTGCTGTACACGGGCGGCACCACCGGCTTCCCCAAGGGCGTCATGTGGCGCCACGAGGACATCTACCGGGTGCTGTTCGGCGGCACCGACTTCGTCACCGGCGAGCCGGTCAAAGACGAGTATGACCTGGCCAAGCAGGCCGCCGTCAACCCGCCGATGATCCGCTACCCGATCCCGCCGATGATTCACGGCGCCACCCAGTCGGCTACCTGGATGGCGTTGTTCGCCGGCCAGACCACGGTGCTGGCACCGGAATTCCACGCCGAGCATGTGTGGCGCACCATCTGTGACCACAAGGTGAATCTGCTGTTCTTCACCGGCGATGCCATGGCACGCCCGCTGCTGGACGCGCTGGTCGCCGCCAACGATGCCGGCCAGGAATACGACCTGTCGTCGCTGTACCTGATGGCCAGCACCGCGGCGCTGTTTTCACCCAGCATCAAGGCAAGACTGCTCGAGTTGCTGCCCAATCGCGTCATCACCGATTCCATCGGGTCGTCGGAGACCGGATTCGGCGGCACCAGCGTCGTCGCCAAGGGTGAGACGAACACCGGCGGGCCCCGGGTCAAGATCGACAGGACCACCGTGGTGCTCGACGACGACGGCAACGAAGTGCAGCCCGGCTCGAAGGCGCGGGGTATGATCGCCAAACGCGGCAACGTCCCGGTCGGCTACTACAAGGACGAGAAAAAGACCGCCGAAACCTTCCGGGTCATCAACGGCGTCCGCTATGCCATCCCCGGCGACTACGCGCAGGTCGAAGCCGACGGGACGGTCACCTTGCTGGGCCGCGGCTCGGTGTCGATCAACAGCGGCGGCGAGAAGATCTACCCCGAAGAGGTCGAAGCTGCGCTGAAGGGGCATCCCGAGGTGTTCGACGCGCTGGTGGTCGGCGTTCCAGATGCCCGCTACGGTCAGCACGTCGCCGCGGTGGTGCAGCCTCGCGACGGCACCCGCCCGTCGCTGGCCGCACTGGACAGTTTCGTCCGGTCGGTGATCGCCGGCTACAAGGTTCCGCGCAGCCTATGGCTGGTCGATGAGGTGAAGCGCTCGCCCGCCGGCAAGCCTGACTACCGCTGGGCCAAGGAGCAGACCGAAGCCCGGCCCGCCGACGAGGTGCACGCACCCCAGGCGAAGGTCGGCAGCTGAGCCGACAGGTCAGAACAGGCCCTGCAGCTCGCCGCCGATCGTTTGGAACGCACTGATCATCGCGAAGGTTTCGAACCCGCCCGCCAGGGTGTACAGATAGACGTCATTGGCCAGCGGCTGACCGATCGCCTCCAGGAGGTTACCGGCCTCGAGCCCGTCCATGAACCACTGCAGGTCGTAGTTGGGAATAGTGACCAAGACGCCGGTGGCCACATCCGCCGTCGGCAGCAAAGTCGCGTAGGCCTGTGAGAACGCGCCGGTGAGCGTGTTGACGATGTGGGTGAGCTCGCTGGCCGGGTCGGCCGCCAACGCCGTGCCCATCGTTTCGAGCCCGCTCAGCGTGTCCGCCAGGCTCGGCAGCGACAGTCCCGCTGCGTCCGCCGGCCCCGGTGCCGCCAGCCCGGTCAGGGCATCCTTGAATCCGGTTCCGATCCCCGCGACGCTCTCCTGGAGGGCCTTGAGCGTCATGTCGAAGCTCGGAGACAGGCCGAATTCGGTGGGCACGTTGGCCGGGCCGGTCGACCAGGCGTAGTCGGGGTTCCCGTAGCCCAGGTTGATCAGCGGCGTCAGGATCGGCTGCAGGAAGTCGGCCAGCGGTTTGCCGACGCCTGGAATATCCAGCAGCAGCTGCAACAGCGGCAGGTAGGGAACCGTTTCGTCGCTGAGCGGAAGCGCGTAGTAGTTGGTCAGCCCCTCGCCGGTCAGTTCCGCCGATCCTGGCAAGAGGCTGAAGTCGCCGATATGCTCGGGCGAAAGAGCCTGATACGTCGGATGCACGAACTGGATGCCCAGAATCGAGTTGAGGTCAGCCAGGAAGTTAATCGGGTAGCGCGGAATGTCGGCGAACCCGTCGTATGCCTGCATGTAGATACTGGTCGGGTAGAGATCGTCGGGGGTCGCGCCGTTGAACGTGATGCCCAGGCTGGGGATGGTGACCCCGTCCAGGCGTTCGAAGAGGCCGCCGTTGGGCATGTTGGGGTCGGCCAGCAGCACGAAGCCGACCTGATCCGGTGACACCCCCTGCTCGTGCAGCAGCGGCATCAGCATCGACGAGATCGTGGAACTCTGGGAGTCGCCCAGGATGGCGACGTGGTTGCCGGGCTGGCCATCGACGTGCGCCTTAATCGTGTTGTCGAGGATCGTGACGCCCTGGGCCTCCGACTGGTCGAGCGTCAAGCTCTTCACGCCGGTGTAGAGCGCATAGTTGCCCTCGGGCGTGA
>NZ_JBYCKY010000300.1:0-1936 GCF_057473605.1 Mycobacterium sp. TH-M82
GTTATGCGCCCCGTCGCCGACCCGAAGAGTCGTCAAACCAATGCGGCACAGGGCTTCTTGACGGCACCACGGCCGGCCCGGCACATAACGAGGGCGGACACATAAGACCGAAAATGTTCCGCGGAACATTTTCGGTCAGCACATAGGTGGGGGCACCGCCGATGATCCGGAAAATCCGGTCCAGCCCGGCGAACACACTCGGTGCAGTCCGGTCCCGCAACGCGATCACGACCCGGAAGCGACTCCACGCCAGCCAGGCCACCAGCAACACGACCTTGCGCCCATCGACGAGCGGTCCGTCACCGAAGTCGTATTGCAGCCACAATCCCGGCTCGGTGATCCACGGCCGGTGTACTCTCGTATTACCCAGCCGCCATTGGGCTTTCGCCTCGGCGACGGCGCGTCGGGTGGTGCGCTCGCTGCCGGCATAGCCCAGGGCTTGCAGCCGCACGTGGGCCTTATCGGCGCGGATCTTCCCGCGTGAATCAGCGACCCACCCTTCCAGGACGTCGCGCCAATCATTGATCATCTGGGCGCGGCGCACCACCGGTGCCAGACCACGATCACGGTCGGCGACGGCCTTGGCGACCGTGTGATGCGAGCAGCCGCACAGCTCACCGGCGGCCCGATAGGACCCGGTCAGGTCGTAGGCATTGAGTATTTCCATGATTTCTCCGTCAGACTTCACTTGCGGTCTCTCCTGAGGTTGCGATTCGACTTGGGCGTCGCTATCGAAACCACAGGAGAGACCCACAACCCGGCGACGCGCCGAGGCTGCGATGGATAGGTCTGGGCAGATCCATGCCCCCTGGTGGGCACTTTCGTGACCGCAGATGGGCAGTTCTTAATGGCCGTCAGCGGGCACTTTCGTGGCCGCCTACGGGCAGTTTTTCATGGCCGCCGACAGGCAATGGGGCGGCCGAGCTTCTCCCGGGTGATCACGATCTGGGCGTATCGGTAGGCGGCGCGAGTCTCGAAAGCTCGTCGGGCAGCCGCGCGATGCCGTATTCAATCTCGGCGAGCGTGATCGCCGTGGTGTGCAATCGCCCCACCGTATCGGTCCAGGCGAACACGTTGCGATCCGGTTCATCACGCATCATCTCCGCAACGACGTTGGTGTCGACAACGATCACGCCAAATCCGCAACACGGGGTAGCTCCGACCGGCGTGGGTTTTCCAGTTCGACACCACCGATCGTGCCGAAGCGTTGCCGGATTGCTTGCACAAGGTTGACGCGCTCATGCGCTGCCTCGGCAACCGCGTCGGTGAGGATCGCTCGAACTTCAGCCTCCATCGATCGTCCGTGCTGAGCAGCTCGCACTTTCAGCCGGGTGGCTACATCTTCATCCAAGTCACGCACACTGATCGCCGCCATGAAAGCTGCACCTCCTGCTAGCAATGCGAGCAGGAGGTACCACGACGCTCCGTCCTGCTCCCGGCCCAGAAGGGCCGGGATTCCGAGTGGACCGCCCAGCTTGGGTCGCATCGGAATAGGCTTAGGTGATGACGACGCAGACG
Source organism: Mycobacterium sp. TH-M82 (assembly GCF_057473605.1). Taxonomy (NCBI): domain Bacteria; kingdom Bacillati; phylum Actinomycetota; class Actinomycetes; order Mycobacteriales; family Mycobacteriaceae; genus Mycobacterium; species Mycobacterium sp. TH-M82. The sequence goes on from NZ_JBYCKY010000300.1 coordinate 1,519, forward strand.
ACCGCACGCGCGGCGACTTTGCAGACGCTGGTTAAAAATAACCGGGCCGAAATTCTGGAGTTGCTCGCACGGTACGGAGCCGGCAATCCACGGCTGTTCGGCTCAGTAGCACGCGGTGACGCCACCGAATCCAGCGACATCGACTTGATGGTGGACATGGCCGCCGGCGACAAAGATGCCTTGTGGGAACTGTCAGGCTTGAGCGAAGATTTGCGGCAGCTACTCGGCGTTAGGGTCGACGTGGTATGCGAAAAGCTCTTGCGTACCAAAGTTGCTCAAACCGCACGAAAAGATTTTGTCGCGCTGTGACCAGGAAGGACACCGACCGTCTCAGCGACGTGTTGGTCGCGGCCAAGAAATGTCAGTCCTACCTCAGCCACCTTGGCGGCCCGCACGATGAGATGGCCTACGACGCTAT
>NZ_JBYCKY010000301.1:0-1512 GCF_057473605.1 Mycobacterium sp. TH-M82
TCGCTACTGCCGGCGTAGGTCAACGCATCGAGCACCGTCACCGCCGTATCGGGGCGCTCCCGCAGCGTGCCGTGCACGAAGTTCGCGCCGATGAATCCGGCACCGCCGGTGACCAGCAACCGCATGGGACAACAGTAGCGGCAGGTACGTTCGGCCCTCCCATCCTGGTCCTGCCGGTGCCTCACGCCACCACGTGCCGTGCACACACGCCGGCACCGTGCCTAATCTGCTCAGTAGTTATGGCAGGTCGCGGCGACCTGTTGGACGAGGCCAAACATCTGCTGTGCTCTTGGCGAACCCTGTACCTGCTGGATCATCTGCAGGCGTTGGCTCGGCGGCGAGGCGAGGAACCGCTGCAGACTGGTCTGCGCCAGCGGCGATGCGTTGAATTGCGCGGCAACTTCCGGATTGCTCGCGTTCAACGCGCTTATCACCTGCGGATAGCTGCAGGTGGTATTGATGATCGGGTCCAGATCGGGATCTGCGGACGCGACCCCGGCGACCCCGGCTCCAGCGATCGATGACAGCGCCAGACTGCCAGCCGCGACAGCCAGCGTGGCCAATGACAGTTTGCTCATATTCAGATTCCTTTCAACTGATCCCACCCACTCTCGTCGGTCGGCTCAAACTTTTGCTTGAGGTCATCTGCCCACTCCGTCGAGAAGGTCGAGTAAGTAACTGCCGTATCCCGATTTGACCAGGCATTCGGCGCGTTCGCGTAGCTGGTCGTCGCTGATGAAGCCACGCCGCCAAGCGACTTCCTCCGGGACACCGATGTTCAGGCCTTCACGCCGTTCGATGGTGCGGACATAGTTCCCGGCGTCGAGCAAGGAATCGAAGGTCCCCGTGTCCAGCCACGCGGTCCCGCGGCGTAGGACTTCTACCGACAAATCGCCCCTGTCGAGGTAAACACGATTGACGTCGGTGATCTCGTACTCGCCACGATCCGATGGCCGTAGCGAGGCTGCAATGTCGACCACATCGTTGTCATAAAAGTACAGTCCGGGCACTGCGTAATTCGAGCGGGGACGCTTCGGCTTTTCCTCGATGCAGATTGCGCGGCCGTGGGCATCGAACTCGACGACGCCGTATGCCGTCGGATCGGATACCCGATAGGCGAAAATTCCGCCGCCATGGATGTCACTGAAGCGGCCGAGCTGTGCCCCCAGGCCGGAACCATAGAAAATATTGTCACCCAGAATGAGTGCCACGGAGTCGGTCCCGATGTGGGCTTTGCCGATGACGAATGCGCGAGCGAGCCCGTCTGCAACCGGCTGAACCACATAGCTGATCGAGATACCGAACTGGGAACCATCGCCCAATAATCTTTCAAATGCCGCGACATCGGTGGGCGTCGTGATGACCAGGATGTCGCGAATTCCCGCAAGGATGAGAGTGGACAGGGGATAGTAGATCATCGGCTTGTTGAACACCGGCAGCAGCTGCTTGCTGGTGCCCACGGTGATCGGATGCAGCCGGGAGCCGACTCCGCCCGCGAGGATGATTCCGCGC
>NZ_JBYCKY010000302.1:0-2641 GCF_057473605.1 Mycobacterium sp. TH-M82
CTGCCCGAGCGGCTCACCCTGGCACGCCAACAACACCTATCCCATGCGGCGTTCCTGGAGCTGGTGCTCGCCGATGAGGCCACCCGCCGCGACAACAGCTCAGCGGCCCGCCGTGCCCGCGAGGCCGGCCTGGATGCCGCCATGCGGCTAGACGGTATGGGGGGCTGGGGCCTCGCTCACATGTGAACGTGGGTTGCGGACAGGAATCAGGTCCTGGCCGGTAGAGCCACAAGATGTGGGAGGCCCCAGTGAAGATTCAGCGTACGAGTGTTGGTTTGGATGTGCACGCACGTTCGGTGGTTGCGTGCGGCCTGGACGGTGAGACCGGTGAGCTGTTCGAGCGACGGTTGACCCCTGATCGCGGTGAGATTCTGGCCTGGCTACAGGCTTTGCCGGGACCGGTGGCGGTGGTCTATGAGGCCGGCCCGACCGGATTCGGGTTGGCCCGGTTTTTGATCGCGGCCGGGATCGCGTGTCTGGTGGCCGCACCGTCGAAGTTGCAGCGTCCATCGGGGGATCGGGTCAAGACCGACACCCGTGACGCTCGACATCTGGCGCGGCTGCTGCACCTGGGTGAGGTTGTCGCCGTGGCGATCCCGAGTGTCGAGCAGGAAGCGGCACGGGATTTGGTCCGGGCACGTGAGGACTGTCGTGGGGATCTGATGGGTGCCCGGCATCGGGTGTCGAAGTTGTTGCTGCGCTACGGGATCATCTATTCCGGCGGTAGCGCCTGGACGGGCAAGCACGAGTTGTGGTTGCGGCGGCAGCGGTTTGACACCCCGGGGTTGCAACTGGCCTATGACGCTGCGTTCGACGCGATGACGGCGTGTGTGGACCGTCGGGATCGCCTGGACCGAGCGATCTCCGAGATGGCCGACGACTCGGCGTTCACCTCCGTGGTGACCCGGCTGGGGTGCTTGCGTGGGGTGTCTACGCTGACCGCGTTCGGGCTGGCCGTCGAGATCGGCGACTGGCACCGTCTGACGGGGCGCTCGATCGGCGCCTACCTGGGGTTGGTGCCGGCCGAGTACTCCTCGGGGGCCACCCGTGCCCAGGGCGGGGTCACCAAGACCGGTAACGGCCATGCCCGCCGGCTGCTGGTCGAGGCGGCCTGGCATCACCGCGCACCCTATCGGCCCGGCCGTGAACTGCGACGCCGCTGGGATGCCGCATCCCCGGCGGCAAGGGCACGTGGTCAAGCGGCAAATCGGCGGCTCAACGCCCGTTGGGCGTGTTTCGACAAGCGCCAGAAACGCCCGGTGGTGGCCAACGCCGCCATCGCCCGCGAACTCGCCGGCTGGTGCTGGTCACTGGCCGTGCTCGACGAGGGCTGAGCGCCCCACAAATGTCCAGATGAGAACTTCGTACGGTCTCGGCAAGCGTCTGGCAGTGACCCGCGTGGAATCTATGAGTAATCATGTTGCACCGCAAGTGATCACGCTCGATCGGTAGACAAGCGGTCCACTGCGATTCGAAAGTCCCGTCCTGCGGTAACCAACCCGCGTATATCAGACTTGACAACGCGTCGATAAGACACGCTCGATACCACCACGAACTCATCTGGTCAACGAAGCGGCGGCCGCGACGACGGTTTCGGCCGCCGCTTCACCCTGCCCTCTTGACAAACTTCCCCCCATATCAGACTCCCGATTTGCGACCAAGGTGACGTTTCTTTGCGTTTGGCCGGGTTGACTATTGACTCGGCGCTAACCTTACGGCGGTTTCTTGCCCCGCGGTGCGGAGCCGTTGGTCCCACACTGCGAACACGGCATCGTTGACCCCGATAGCGAGAACGCTCGCAAGGTGGACTGCGTCGGCGCCGCGCAGCGCATGCGCTGTGGCTAAATGGCCGGCGTGATGGGCAATGTCTTCGGTCAGTTCCACCGGTCGGGTGGCTGCCCAGTACGTTTTCCACATCACCTGGGCCTGGAGTTGCTCGTCGGCATCCAAGCGGTGTGCACGACCAGCAGCCCCCAGTGCCGCAAGCACCTCCGGATACGCCAAACGAGAAGAGACCGCAGCGTCGCAACCATCCCATAACGCCGCAGCGACATCGCTGCCATCCTCCTCAACAAGGAGTTTGACGAACGCGCTGCTGTCGAAATACACGATCGCCACGGGTCAGCGGCGTTGCTCACTCACCAAGTCAGACACCGACCCTCGAGCATGTACGCGCGATGCCCCGGTAGCGCTGGGCCGAGACATCGCGCGCGGTCGACTCAGCACGCCCTGTCGGGTCAACTGCTCCAGCAACGGCGCGGTGTCCACCGACACCAGCCGGACTACCGGCGTTCCCCGATCGGTGACGACGACCTCCTCACCGGCACGGACCCGCCCGATCCAGTCCGCTAGCTCGGCCCGCAACGTACTCACGGTGACATCCATAACGAAATTGTACAACAGAACGGTAATCAATTTGTACGGCGCGGCGTCTCCGATCCAACGCCGCCGAGGTCAACGGGCCACGCGGGGCAGCCCACCGAGGCAACCAAGCATTGGCGCGAAGAAGGGGGTGGATTCCCAACGTCGCAGCCACCTCAGCCGACCGCAGGACGGTGTTTCGGCTGGATCGCATCCGCGGGTCTGGTGTCGAGCGTCGAACCGAGGGTGTCTGCTCATAGTTGGGTCGCGGGTCGATCTA
>NZ_JBYCKY010000303.1:0-17551 GCF_057473605.1 Mycobacterium sp. TH-M82
TTTACCAGCTATGCAGGGTCCAGGGCTATGGCGGTGGCGGAGGGATTTGAACCCTCGGACGGTGTTAGCCGTCACACGCTTTCGAGGCGTGCTCCTCGCGTTTTCGCTGGTGGCTATCTGTATGGATTTTCCAGACGCCACAGCTCAGCGTTCGATGAGTCCGCCTGCGGGCGTAGGACATGTGACAGCGCCGTGACAACGAGCGGTCAGAAACATCATGGTAAGGATGGGTGACGCGGGAAGGGCACGTCTGCATTGAGCGCTCCGTGACATCGAAATCGCAAGCAATCGAACAGGGGTGCGGGAAAGAGACCGCCTCGTCGGTGCCTTACTTCGCTTCCGCGCCGGAGCCCGGCTTCTTGCCGTACATCCCGTCGAAGGTGGATGCCGCCGCCTCGATGGCTTGCTTCTGGGCATGGGCGTACACCCGCATAGTGACATCGCCGTTCGCGTGCCCGAGCCAGGCGGCAACCACAGCCAAAGGTGCGCCTTGCAGCAGCAGTAACGTGGCGGCGGTGTGTCTGCCGCCATGCAGGTTAATCGGCTCCAGTCCCGCAGCGTGCATCGCACGAGTCCAACGACGGTCGGCGGTCGCGGGCGCGTACCGCGATCCATCGGGTTTGAAGAACACGTGTCCGTCAGGTTCACCCGTCCATGCCGAGCCAGACGCGAGACGTTCTCTCAGATACCGACGCCGTACGCGGTTCAAGGTCTCGACCGCATGATCGGGCAGCGGGAGGGTTCGCCCCGACGCAGTAGTCTTGGTCCGCTTCTTGTCCTCGGTCCCGACACTGGTAGGTACAACAGCGCGCTCGACGGTGATCGTCTTGGCGTCCAAGTCCACATGCGACCACCGCAATCCGACTATCTCCGAACGGCGCATCCCAAGGAGAGCCAGCAACACCAGCACCTCGTCCTCGGTGCCTTCGACATGATCGAGAAGGTGGCGCACCTGCTCGGCGGTCAGGGTCACGCGGGTCGGCGGTTCTGGCGATTTCGTGTCCTCGCGCCGCACGTTCTTCACCAGCCGTGCTGGGTTGCGAGAAATCACACCCTGACCCATGAGGTCGTCCATCATCGAGCGAAGCCGTGACAACATCGGGTTGATGCTGGTTGCCGCCCAGGCTCCTCGCGCTGTGGTGCCGTCGATGAGCGCCTGGACAAGTTGCTCGATGTCATCTTTGGTGACGGATTGAATCGTCCGGCCACCGAACTGCTCGACTACGGGGCGCAAGTTGTTCGTATATGCGTCAAGGGTTTTTTGCTCGATTCGCTGTGCCGCCAGCCACCTTGTCACAGCGTCTTTGACCAGTAGATCACTGGGCGCGACGTGGAGTCCGCGCGCCTTATCTCCCAAAATGGGATCGAGGAACGCCCGTGCGGCGGCTTCGGTCTTGAACCGCTTCCTTGTTTGCTTTCGCTTGCTACCTTTTTCCCCGATGTCAGCGACGACCTCGTAACGGAGGATGTCGCGCCCGTTGTGGTCAGCACCGATGACCAGCTTCTTGATCTGTGGCGGGAGCTGTCGCCTAGCCATCGCCCCCCTCCTCGTGCCATAACCACTTCGGGAGCGCACCGCGACGGAACGACTCGATCTCGTGAGCGTCGGCGGTCTCGTTCAGCGGTGCGTCCCCGCGAACCCAGTCCACAATCCGTCGCACGGAGGTTCCCGGTGTTCCCGTCAACTGGATGGTCTCCTCCTCATCCACGTGACTGCCCGTGGTGCGATCCCATACAGGCATCAAGAACGTCGCAGGGGAAATACCCAGTGCGACAGCCAGAACCGTGAGGTCATCAACAGTCACACGGCGGTCGCCGCGCTCTATCTCGGACAGCGTGCTGTGGGAGAGCCGCACGTCCTTTGACATCCGCGCCGACAGGTCGCGCAGCGACAACCGCTGGCGGTCGCGTTCGCTCTTGAGCACATACGCAACCGACCAGCTCGACGCTCCCAGGTTCTTCAGCACCACTACCTGAGTATGGCATACCCGTCGTCTCGTATGGATTATCTGGACGCTCTGACACGATTTCTCGTCCATATTCGTCTCCCGTGTGCTACTGTATGGCTATTCCAGACACTCTGGACGGACATATCAGACACCGCAGGAGGGTAACGGTGACCAGCCTGGAGCAGGCGATAGAGGCGGAAGTGGCTCGCCGTCTCGAAAAGAGGTTAGAGGAGCAGCAGCAGATGCCGAGGGTGTTCACGGTTAGTGAGACCGCTTCCAAGCTGCGGGTCTCTCGCAGCACCGTCTACAAGATGCTCGCGGACGGCGACCTGCGCCGTGCGCCGATAACTCGGCGGGCGCTAATCCCCGCCGCTGAGGTGGCACGGGTGCTAGGCGGGGCGGCTTCGTGAGCGACCCGACCTGGACCCGTTGGCTGTCCCGGTACGGGTCCGATTACGAGACCGACGCCGAGCGCCGCGTGGCGTTCGAGCTGTACCGGCGGAATCGAGAGGAGGTGCGAAGGGTCTTCGAGGACGAGACCGAATAGAGAAAGCAGAAAGCCCCGCCGTGGAGGGCGGGGTTCCGAACAGCAAGCCAATCAATAAGGAGATTAACACGTGAGCACGAAAAATCCCACCATCGCCGAGCTGGTCGCCGAGCACATTGACGAGCTGCGGGAGATGACCGAGCACTCTGCCCTCCGAAAGTGGGCGGAAGACCACTGTCTGATGACGCAACAGCGCTTCCCGAGATTCAAGAAAGCGCTGCTCACGCATGGAATCGACTACGCCGAGATGCGGTCCGGTGCCCGCGCCCAGCGCGCGGCGTCGGCGACCCATGAAATCACGCTGTTTTCGGACGCCAAAGCGTCCAAGCTTCGGTTCGGAATTTGCGACCAGGACGGCGAACCCGTTTGGCACGGAAGGGATTTCGATGAGAACGACGAGCAATCGGCGGCGGAGATGGCAGCTGCGAAAAAGGCTGTCTGGCTAGCCGGAAAAGTTCGTGAGCGGCGAGGTCTCGACCTGCTGAAACTGAATCTGATGGTCGATGCTCAATGGCTGGTCTACGCCAATCGCGAAACCGGCGGCGGGAAAGCCGGGGAACTGCGCGCGGCGGCACAGCGGGCAGGAGTCGTTCTCCATGCCGAATGGATTTCCGGTAAGGAAAACCCGGCTGACAAATGGACGGTCTCGGGCGGATTCCTGAAGTGGTCAGACCGCATCGACCACATCGAGGTCAGCAGGATAGAAACGACCATCATCGACTGGGAAGCCGTCTACGAGGACGTGACCGCCGAGGAAATCGCGGCGGCGGACACGCCCGAGAAGGTCGAGGAGCTGGCGGTTGAGCTGGCAGCCGTCGCCATCGACTTCTTGCCCGCCGAGGCGACGTACACCGTCGACCTGGCTGACATCGAGCAGGGCATCGTCGCCGAACGGGTCTGACCCTCACGCGGACAGGGCGGGTGCAATGACGCCCGCCCTGTCCGCAACCACACCCATGCAGTACAACAAGATCAAGGGGATTAGAAATGTCGCAGTTCAACACACCCGAGTGGCAGCGCCAAGCCGCCGACCGTGTGGCAGCGTTCCTGCCCAAGTGGGACGTGCCGCGCAAAACCCCTTCGGTGGTTAAGTCGAAGTACCAGAGGACTCACATCGAGGCTGCCGCCCACCAAGCAGGGTTCGTTGCCACCATCATCTCTCGGTCACGGGGAGACTTCGGCTTCACGTGGCCGGACGTGCCGCAGCTCGTGATGGGTGGGTGGAGCCCCCTCTTCCTACCCGCTGAGCTGACCCCAGAGGAGAGGCTCTCCATCGAGTTCCCCTTCCCGCAGAGCATCACCTACTGGAGCAGCCTCACCCCCAAGGAGTTCAAGTCAAGGCTTCAACACCTCGGGGAGGAAGCTCACAGCCGCCTCGTCCAGCACGAGGGGTTCCTGAAGCTACGCAGCCGTGAACTGGAGGAGAAAGAACGGGAGCGCGAGCGGGAATGGGTACGTGACCTCGGGGAACCCTCGGGGTCGGGTGACTACTCCGAATGTGCGGTATGTGGCGAAGACCTGACCGGTGAGTACGGAAACTGCTGGGAATGTGGCTCTCCGTCTCGGCAGACCCCGCAACTGCGAGGTGTGACCCTCCGAGCACAGATTCTCGGATGCAGTGCCGCAGACCTCAACAAGGTTCTGCATGGAGGAGCGGTGACCTTGCCCGATGGCAGGGTGTTCCACTAACCACCAACGGACGGGGCGGGTGTAACAGCCCGCCCCGTTCACAACCCAATTACCCCATAGCACAAGGAGATTCACAAGAAGCCCCGTCCGGGTTCATCGGGCGGGGCTTCTTCCGTTGGGAGGCGGCTACCCGCGCAGGGCGGGACGCACGACGCCCACCCAGTGCCCGTCCACGAGCCCGGAGGTGACCACGGATGAGATCCTCTCGACTGACTGAGACCCATCGCGGCGGGTTACCGCCACGGTGCCGTCTGGACGGACCTCATCGCCACGGGCGGTGATCGCCCACTGCCCGTCCTCGATTGGCACCCATCGTGCGCCCTCCCCGTGGGCGACGGCGAGCACGTGGTCGGGCTCGAACGGGAGGAGCTGCGACTGCCCCTGGGCTTGGAGGACAGCCCGAGCGTGGTGGGCAGCGGCGACGGAAGTGGACGGGCTGTCCGGCGAGGGGAATACCCTGCCGGCGAACGGGGCATCGGCGGCGGGGATACGCCGCACGGGCGATGCCGGTGCCGGCGATGCCGATGCCGATGCCGATGCCGATGCCGGTGACGGTGGCACGGGCGATGCCGATGGCGATGGCGGTGGCGGTGGCACGGGCGGTGGCGGTGGCGGTGGCACGGGCGATGCCGATGACGGCGGTGGTGACGCCGATGCCGACGGCATTCCCCACGACGCGAGCAGCTCGGCGAACGGGTTTTCCACCGACGGCGCGGATGACGCTGCCTGTGCCGCCGTCTTGGGCTTGGGCTTGGCGGCGTCCACGCGCCGAGACAGCATGTCGATGACCTTCTGGCTAGCTCCCGCCGCCCGTGCCATTTCCAGCCGCTGACGGGCGGCGGTCAACGCTTTGGACTCCTTGACGGACGGCGAGTGTGCCACAGCGGGTTTCCTCTCTCGATGACGACGCTGGTCGGTGGCTTTGCGGGTGCGGCGAGCGGCTGCCGTGGCGGCGCGCTGGGCAAGTTCCGCCTGGCGTTCGGCGCGGTTGCGGGGCAGCGGCTTGGTGCCGTCGCATCGGCAGCGGCGACCGCCTTCGGACTTGGCTCGGCACATGCCAGGATCGTACCCGATAAATTCCTGAGCAGCGGATATAACCTGTCCCCCTGGGCACGGCGGGCTGCAGGCGACTGACCTGGACCATCACCATGGCGACGGACACGAAATTCAACTGGTCCACGGTTGGCGGTGACGGTTCGGTGACGGTGCCGGTGACGACGGTGGTCGGTGACGGCGGCGGTGGTCGGTGACGGTGACGGTTCGGTGACGGTGACGGTGGTGGTGACGGTGGTGGTGACGGTGACGGTGGTGACGGTGACGGTGCCGGTGACGGCGGTGGTCGGTGGTCGGTGACGGTGACGGTTCGGTGACGGTGCCGGTGCCGGTGACGGCGGTGGTCGGTGGTCGGTGACGGTGGTGACGGTGACGGTGTCGGTGTCGGCAAGGAAAGTTTGCTGAGAACGGATTAGACGCCCTACGGCGACGCTTCAATCGAACCGGTGTGCGAACACGGTTTCCTCGTCGGGTGGCAGAAGTGGCAACTCCGGTGGCAGTTTTCATCGGCGACCCGACGGGGATTTCCACAGGTCAGGATAGGTGGGTGGCAAAAGTGGCAAAAGTGGCAGCGTTCTAGCGCACCCCTCTACGAGCAAGTGCTTATCCCCGGATAAGAGTTACCTATAGGGGGTTTTCCCGGCGACCCCCCAAAACTGCCACCCTTCGTGTTTCCGCAGGTAGAACTGCCACCCGGACAAGGAAAACTGCCACCCTCCCGTGGGCGTCGGTTTTGACCGACTCACTAGGCGATGTCACGCCGTGACCACCCTCGGGAGTTTGCTTAGCACTGTCCCAGCCTCAGCCCCGGTACGGGGGCCCCGAGCCGCCAGACACAGCCGCGCGGCACCGTTCATCAACGCACGATGTGACGTTCATCACGCGCGACTAAGGCGTATTGCTGCCGACGCCGTTGCTGACGGCTGCCGTATAGGGATTATGTCCACCAACATTGACGTGTGCATTCCTTGTCCCCACACCTATTTGACCCATTAACTAGGCAGCTGACCTGCGATAACGTGATATTAACACCATGCAGGAATGGTCGATTGGGGAATCCTTGAATTTCAGAATTCGGAGATATATTGAACATCATGAAGCAGCGGAATATACGCGCTCAGCGCATCGGTCTATGCACCGTCAGCGGAATTGCGAGGAGGTACGGGCTCGCACGACCGACGGTCATGCACGCAATACGGATCGGGAAGTTGCCCTGCTATCTCGCCACTACCGAAATGGGACGCGATCTCTACCTGGTCAAACCGGCAGACGCCGACGTGCTCTGGGGCACGCGGGTCAAGCCCCTCCCGCACGATCCCGAGCTGATACCCGCTTAGAGAAAGGAAAACGGGCAGGTCACTGCGGCTGACGACCGCTACCCGCCCGTTTCAGGAGATGCCATGAGCTTATCACCACCTGCGGACTGGGGCGACATTCCACCGCCTGACGTACCACCGGACTGGGATGACATCACGCTGCCCGAGCCTGTGTGCGACGCCTTGCCGGGTGAGCCACTGACTCCCGAGCACCGTGAGTACCTCGCCAAAAGCGCCATCACCGACGAGTACCTAGCACAGCCGCACGTTGGGCAACACCTGCGCTCCGTTACCACGTACCAGCAGGTACCAGAGGCGTTTCGGTGGTCGGTGGACGAAGACGCGCCGAGCGGCATCCTGTTCGGGTACCCAGACCCGCGCACAGGCTGGGTGACATGGCAGTTTCGTCCAGACCACCCTCGTAATCCAGACACCAAGTACGTCTTCCCGAAAGGAACAGGTTCGCCTGTTGCCCTTCGGAGTGCCCCGTTGGCGACCCCGCCGGTCGGGCACACCGTAGTCATCATCGAAGGCACGAAGCAGGCACTGGCAGGTGCCGCCGCCTTGGCGCATGACCCGTCGATGATGGTGATGGGCATCGCCGGGTGCCACGGAGGTTTGGTCCACGGGAAACTCGCCCCGGGCATCGCTCACGTCATCAAGGGTGCGACTCGGGTAGTCATCATTCCCGATGCCGACGCCAGTGCGAACCCGGACGTGTACGCCGCAATGGACCGGTTGGGTAAAGCTGTCCGGGCTCGCTTGACCAAACGCCGAGCCGTACTGTTCGCGCAGCTGCACGGCTCGGGAGGCACAGACGGGCTGGACGACGTGCTGGCGACTATCCCGGTTCTGCAACGTCCGCCGTTCATGCTGGAACTGTTCGATGATGCGATCCCGTCCCCCGCTGACGTACGTCCGTCACGTCGCCGCGCGGATGCCGAGGACGACGAGGCGTACACGTACTTCCACCCGTTCGCCGGCGGGCTGCGCACCAAGGCATGTGCCGAAGCCATCATGAAGATGGCACCGCTGGCTATCGACGCCGAGAGCGGTGTGCTGCACCGGTTCGACGCCGACACCGGGCTGTACACCGCCGACCGCAACGCCGGTTCTCAGCGAGGGTCAGCAATCGTCTGCGAGGGACTGGCTGATCTGCTTGGCGATGACTACCGAACCCAGTTCGTCTCATCCGTAACTGACATCATCCAAGCCCAGTTGTACGCCCAAGGGAAAGTCATCCCCGAGGTACCCGACACGGACGGGCTGCTGCCCGTCGAAAACGGGCTTCTGGACATGGAGACGGGAAGGTTGTTGCCGTTCTCGCCAGACGTGTTCGTGACCGCGAAGCTGTCCGTCCCCTACGACCCAGCCGCAACCTGCCCCGAGTTCGATTCATGGCTGCCGCAGGCAACAGCGCTGGCGGACGGGTCAGACCAAGCGGACATTCTGTTGGACGCCCTCACGGGTCTACTCGACACCGCCGCCGGACTGCGGGCACCTGACCGCGCCCTGTACTTGTACGGGGAACCCCGCGCGGGCAAGGGCACCCTCGGAAACGACATCCTCTCGGCGATGGTGCCACGCGCGTTTCAGACCGCCCTGTCCCTCTCCGAGATGGCGGAGAACCGCCCAGTGCAGAACGCGAAGCTGTACCGCAAGCTGCTCAATCTCAGCGGGGAGACCCCTGAAGCCGCCATCCACGACTTCTCGACAATGAAGCGCGCCCTGGGTGGGGACGCGGTCCCGGCGGAGCTGAAGTACGGGAAGCTGTGGGAGTTTTACTGCCGAGCCTTCATGGTCTTCATGGGTAATGACCTGCCCCATTTCAACGACACCTCGGGTTCGGTGGGAGCCCGCTTGTGCCCGGTGTTCTTCACGAAGTCAAATGTCGGGCAAGAGGATAGAGGCATCGGCGCTCGACTACGTGCGGAACTGTCAGGAATCCTGAATCGTATTCTCGCCGCCCGCACGGCGCGGGTCGCACGCGGAGGGCAGTTCCTGTCGCCGGCCCCGGAGGCGCTGCGTGCGTTCGCAGACGCCACCAATCCGGTGTCGGAGTTCATGGACGAGCGCGTCAAGATTGCCCCCGCGTCGGCGTGGACGGCGACGGGAACTGTTGTCGCCGAATGGGCAGCGACCAAGGTTGAACTATACGAAGCCTATACATCCTTCACCGCGTCGGTCGGGCGCAAGCCGCTGGCAAGAAGCCGTTTCCTCGCCGCCATCTCCCGCCAGCCGTTCAGTGTCCGAGAAGGACGCACCCCCGCCGAGGACGGGAAGCGACGGGTGTTCGGGTGCCGTCTACTGCCGCCGGAAACTTCGCCGGGTATCAACATGTCCACGGGAAACGGACATGTGGACGTGGCGGTGCCGAGTTCTGACTTCAACCGTGAGTGGTCACGCGCCACGGCGAAGGCGATCATCGGACGGGTAGGGGTATGGGAGCCGCCCGCTGCCCCGCACGTTACGGAACCCGACACGGAACCCGACACGGACGGCGGTACCTCCGACACTGATGGCGGTTCCCCGGTCACCTCCGAACCGTCCCCTACCCCGCCGCCGACGCCGAGCGCCACTGTCCAAAACGACCAAGGCACACACCCCGCGCTGGCGCGGATGGGCACGGAGTTCTGGAAGCTTGCCCGCGAGCGGGGGACGGCACTTCCACCAATCCCGGCGCGGCAGACGGAGTTCCAGAACAGGTGCGAGCAGGAGCGCCGTAGAGCCGAGCTGTCCGGACTGCCCGCCGTAGTCACACTGACCGACCTGGCGCGGACGCTGGAATTGCCGCCTGAACAGGCGCGCGGGTACTTGCGGTCTGTCCACGAGGTGCTGGCTGACCACGGCGTAACCCTGCTGGAGCGTCGCCTCGGAGCGCCGGACACCCTGGGGAAGGACGCCGAATACCTCGGGACGTTCGTGTCGAAGGGCGACAAGGTAGCCCTCACCAAGGACGCCAAAGCTGCCGGACTTGCGGTCACCCCGGCCAAACGGGCGTTAGCCGCCGCCGAGAAGGTGGTCAAGAAAGCTCAACATGCCCTGACGATGGGTGAGAAGAGGGCAACCAAGGACAACACCATCGACCTGGATGCCTTGCGCACCACCGTCAACGAAGCCACCGATGCACGGGATGCCAAGAAAGCGGTACTGGAACACGCCACGCACTACGCCACCGTTGCTGCCGACCGCAAGGCTGATGTCGAGTTCTTGCAGTTCTGCCGTATGGGATACGCCATCGCCCTCGACCCAACACGCTTTAAGGAAGGAAGTCACCAATGACCACTACAACAGCTCGCGCAACGTATTTCCTCAAAGCCGGGAACGACCCAACTGATGCCATCAATGCGCTCCGAGCCTCGCTGCTTCCCGGCGAGTTCCTGGCGTTTGACGTTGAGACGAATGCCCTGCACCCATCGGACCCGCGCGACCGCCTGACCTCTATCCAGGTAGGTAGCGCGCATGTCGCTGTGCTGCTCGACCCCGACGACCCAGCGCATGTCGCCGCCGCCCGGGACATCCTGCACGACGAGACGTACCGATTGACCGCACACAACGCGGGATTCGACATTCTGCGCCTGGTGCGGGTCGGGGTGTTCGACTCCGTACTCGCGGCGTGGGACCGAACCACGGACACCCTGATTCTGGCGACGCTGCTGGTACAGAAGAACGGGCGGCTGGGCAACGCGCCGCTGGACCTGAAGGCGCTCACCAAAGCCTGGTGCGGGGACGCCGCCGTGTCCTTGGATGCCAAAGCCGACCTGGTGAAGGTACAGAAGCGCATGGGCACCAAAGGCGTTGGCGCGGGCAACTGGCACGCCTACGAAGACGTGACCGTGGATGCGAACGGGGACGTACATGGCGACCCCCGAGACAGGAACACCTGGGCACAAATCCCCCGGGACGACCCGGCGTTTGTGACCTATTGCGCGGCTGACGTTTTCGACAGCGCGAATCTGGCTGCGACCATCGACCCAATCGCCGGGGCACTGTGGCCGGACGTGATTGACCGCGAGCACCGCATCGCCCGCGTGGTCTGTGAAATGACCCACCGGGGCGTGAAGCTGGACGTGGAACGGGCTCGCCAGCAACTCCGCGAGGCACACGCCACCTGCACCCGTACACGGGCTGAGCTGGAAGACCGTGGAGTCATGTTCGAGCGGTCGAAGACCTCGGCGAAGGAGAGTCCGACCACCGAGTCCGTCGCCGAAGCCATCCGTGCCGAGGGCATCACGGTGCCGATGAAGAGGACGGCAGACGGGAAGCTACAGCCGGCCCTCGATAAGCGCGCGCTGAAGAAATACACGGCGGCGGGTTCCGCCGCCTCGCCGCTGTACCGCGAGTGGAAGCTCTCCGACAAGGAGATAAGTACCTATTACGTTCACTACCTCCGCACGCTGGGTGACCGTGTGCACGCCGAGATCGCGTCCAACGAGGCGACGACCGGGCGCATGGCATCGAAGTCACCTAATCTCCAGAACGTCCCCGAGCCCGTCAAGCCGTGCCTGGTGGCGGACGACGGCATGACCCTGATTTCCGCCGACTTCTCATCCGTCGAGATGCGTGTCGCCGCCGCCGTGACCGGCGACCCCGAGCTGACCCGCATGTACGTCGCGCCACTGCCTGCCGACGCCACCGAGCGACAGGAACGGGAGCGAGATCCCTACTGGTTGGTCGCCTGGCAAGTTTGGGGGAACGCCGCGACCGTCGATGACCGCAAGCTCGCGAAAACCATCGTGCTCGGAAGTATGTATGGCGGCGGCGTTGCAACGCTTGCCTCGAACGCCGACATCGACCCGGACTTGGCGACGGAGATTCTGGCAGGGTACAGGCGACGCTTCCCCCAGCTCAAGAGCTGGTTCGACACGACCGTCAAGCCAGGTATCGCAGCCGGTAAACCGTTCTGGACCCTGCCGTCCGGTCGGTTTCAGTCCATCGACCCCACGAGAGCCTGGGCGGGCTTCAACCTCATCATCCAGGGACTCGCGCGAGACCTGCTGCTGGGTGCGGTGTTCCGTTTGGATGAAGCGGGATTCAGCGAGAACATGTTGCTACCCGTTCATGACGAGATTCTTTTCCAAGTCCCCACCACCGACGCGGACGCCGCCTGCGAGCGCATCAAGCAAGCGATGGAGACGGTGTTCCAGGGTGTGCCCATCACCGTGGAGGTGAAGACGCTTGGCTCCCGCTGGTGCGAAAAATCAGATGTAGCAAAGCCTGCGGACACCGCGTCCGAGGAATCGACAACAGAGGAGAAATGAAATGCACGATGCCCCCGAACCGTACGGACGCGAAGACCTGGACGCTGTCCAAGAGCGGCTGGAGGCGGTGACCGCCGCCCTCGACGCCCTCGACGCGGTGCTCGAATCCGCCGCCGAGGTAGCAGATCGCGTTAAGGACACGGACAGTCAACGCGACCCGCTGCGGGACATTTCGCTAATTCCGGATATGTCTGAAGCGTGGTTCTCCGCCGACGAACTCGAAAAGTCGCTGTTGGAGTTCAGGGAGGCACGGGAACGTCGGCTGACCGCCGTGGGCGGGCTGCGACAAGCGTTGGAGAACTCCGCCGAGGCATTCGATGCGAACGCGGCGGACGCGCAGGCTGAACACGAAGGGCGGGTGGCACCGTGACCGCCCGCCGTCCCCGTCCCCGTCCCCGCCCTCGCCTGTCCCCGCCGTCGCTGTACACGCTGTGGATGTCCCGCGTTCCCGATGACGAGCCATTGCCCGATTGGCTGAGGCGCAACCCCGCCGCGTTGCGGGCGGCGCTGGACCGGCTGGTCCGTGAGCATGGGCCGGACGCGCGCAGTCTCTTCCCGTGTCTGAGGGATGAGCAAGACTCGGACCGACCCGGAAAGGACACATGACCGTGAGCAAGAAGCACGCCGTTGTCGAAGCTGAGGCGGCTTCTCGAACGATGAGGGCTGACCGCCGTTTTCTGTGGCTGTGGCTTACCGTGGCGACCTCGCTGAGCGTCGCCGGAAACGTCGGGCACGCGGTCCTGACCGTCGCGCCCGGACCGCAGCGTGGCATGGCTATCGGTTGGGCGTCGGCACCTCCCGCGCTCCTGATGCTCGCTATCCACGGATTGCCGACGCTCGCCAGGATGCTCGGACGAAACGACCGTGACCGTTTGCTGACCGTCGTTGCGTGGGGAGTCACCGTAGGGGCGTTCGCCTGGAGCGCATACGGGATTTTCACCTTCACCGTGGCGATGGGTGTGCCTACCAGAATCGCCTGGGTCGCTCCCGTGGTCATCGACTTGTCGGTTTTCGGCGCGACTCGCGGGCTAGTTCTGACTGCCCCGCTGGCGGCGAGGATGAAGGTCGGCATAGCCCCTGCCGAGCCCAGCGCACTCGCGTCCTCTGTGCATGTCACCCGCCCAACGACCCGTGCCACCGACCCCAAAATGACCCCATCAGGTGCGGTAGCGACCCGCGCCGCCGACCCCAAAATGACCCCATCAGGTGCGGTAGCGACCCGCGCCGCCGACCACAAAACGACCCCATCAGGTGCGGTAGCGACCCTCAGCGGCGACCGCGTACCGACCCCAGCGGGTGCGGCAACCGCACCCGAGTTGACGACCTTGGCGACCCGCATCGTCAACTCGGGCGCGGTTCGCCAACCCGCTGGGGTCGTCGCGGAGATTCTTTCGGAACTCGAATCCGGGGGCGGCCTCAAGCCGACCGCCGCGCGGCTCGGCGTCACACCCGGCGTCGTCCGGAACGTTCGCGACGCCGCCGCCGCTCAGGTCCAGGACCGCTCCGCCCGCCAGCTCACCGCCGTGTAGTCGGCTGAGCGCCCATTCCCTCCCCGTAACGGTGCCTGGACCCGCGCTACGAACCCACGCTACGGACGGGCGTGTGTAGCGGGCGAGTTTGAAGACCACTGTCTTGTTCAAAAAACTAGCTTGACCTGCACGTTTTAGAACCATCCCGGAAGCCTCCTCATCCGCTACGGACATCGCTACGGCGAGCGCTACGGGCATGGCTACGGGCACTGATATGGGTACCGCTACGGGTGCCGATACGCCCCGCGCTACGAAATGCGCAATTGTGGGCTGATTGCCTGAGAGTGCTGCGGGCGATGGGCGGGGACGTGACCGTCGTCTGGCGCGTTGTCATCCTCCCGGCCACTGCGCTTGGGCGAGCCTGGCTGCGGACGCGAGGGTCGGGTTGTCATAGACCGCGAACATCAACCGTTCCTTCTGGATACCGAGCTGGTGCAGCAGGTTCAGGTACACGACGGCGGTCGTCATCTTGACGATGGCGCTGAGCAACTTCACGTCGCTGCTCATGTTCTTGCCGCCGTGGGCGACTGGATTACGTTCCTTCTTGGTGGCTTTCGCCCACGCTTCTGGATTGGGCAACAGCCTGGACATCACCTCAGCATCGGGAGTCTCGGCGAGTTTCAGCAGCTTGGTATGCAGCGTGCGGGTATTGTGCCCGAGCTTATCGCTTAGCCACTGCTTATGGTTCTCCGGAACATGCTCAAGCAAGGTCTTCTTCAAAGTCTTGAATTCGGTCTTGGGCATGGGCGGGTCGAAGCCGAGCCCTTCGTGGAGTGCTTCGGCAGCGCCGACAGCGGTGATGAGGTCGGTCTGGAGGTAACCTCCGTTGACGTAGTGCAGACCTAGGATCATCTCGAAGGTGACCTTGAACTGGTTGTAGACCTGGAACCAAAGCGGAATGAAGGTGCCGAACTCGATGCCCTCGGTCGCCAGCGTGAACAGAGCTATCCTTCGCTCGGGCGATGAAGCCGTGGGGTCACCCACGATGACGTGCTGGGCGTACAGCACAATGTCATTCCGAGCCTGCGCCGCCGGATCATTTAGTAGCGCTTCCGAGGGCGTCAGGCTCTGGAACAACACCGCGCACGGGCTGTCCATGGCAAAGGTGAGCAAGTCCTGGAACAACTTGCCGATGTCATCCCACCCATCTAACGACTTCGGCTCCGACGACGTGATCCTGAAGGATGACGCCGCGAACATCGACACATCAAGTCCATGCCGTTGGGTCTCTCCACTAGGCGCGCTGTGTCGCCGCCGTAGCTCGACGGTCAGTCCGTCCACGTTCGCGATGAGGGGTTCAGCCGGTTCGACGGTGACCTTCCACTTGCGCTCGCTTGGGACGGTTGAGTCACCTTCGGTTTGGACCGTGATTTTGTCGTTCACGTCCCAGGCGGTCAGGTTCTCCAGCTCCAGCGTCAGTCCGCTGAACGTCTGAGAATCGGGGTCGTGCAGGAGAACCCCGACCAGGAGTTGCTGGGCATGGATTTCCTGGTCTCTTGCCTGTGGTGAAAACATTCCTTGCGTTGATCTTGTGATGATGCAGTCCAGCAGGGTCACTGACTTACCGCCAGCGACACCGTGTATGACGGAGAACCGCCCGGAGCGTTCCCTGAATGCTGGAGTAACGGAAGCCAAACCGGTCACGCTTCCGGCGTCAAACCCACCGACCAGGGACAAGGTGACGCCCGCGTCCGGCTTGTAGGTGAGGATGCCCTGCTGGTCGTTTTCGCCTGACTGACCTGGCAGCCAGAACTGTCCGCGCCAAGTCGCCTCGGAGGACAGGTAGTCGGTCATCTTCGCATACTAGGACGCCGTGCCGTCCTTAACTCATCTCCGATCAGCACAGGCATGTCGGCGTGCCACCTTCTCCGACCTATTCGCTGTGAGCGATGATGACAGTCCAGGCAGGTGGCTCGACGTGAAGGTGGGCATATGGGGACGATTCACGAGGTCATCGAGGCGTTTCGGCAGGCACCGTCGAATTCGGAACGGGGCACGAAGTTCGAGAAGCTGATGGTCCACTACTTCAAGCTGGACCCCGCCCAGAGTCAGGAGTACGACCAGGTTTGGCGGTGGATCGACTACCCCGACCGCCAGGGTAAGCCTGACCTCGGTATCGACCTGGTGGCGCGTTCCCGTGACACCGGAGAACTGACGGCGATCCAGTGCAAATTCTACGAACCTGAGCACACCCTGTCCAAGAAGGACATCGACTCATTCTTGAACGCGCTGGGAAAGGAGCCGTTCTCCAAAGGCATCATCGTCTCGACCACGGACAAGTGGGGTAAAAACGCCGAGGACGCCTTGGAGGGGCGGTCCAAGCCCGTCAGTCGGTTGTCTTTGGCTGAGATAGCGGGGTCACCGATTGACTGGCAGGTCGAATGGGCCGGTGACGAGTTCGATGTCACGTTGAAGGAAGCGGCGAGAAACGAACCTTGGCCCCATCAGCAGACCGCCGTGCAGAAGGTGTTCGACGGGTTCGCCACCGGCAATGATCGCGGCAAGCTGATCATGGCGTGCGGCACGGGCAAGACGTTCACCTCGTTGAAGATCGCTGAAGGCACCGCGCTTCGCAACGGCGGACGCGCGTTCGTGCTGTTTTGTGTTCCGTCGATTTCGCTGCTATCGCAGACCCTTCGGGAGTGGACTGCGCAGGCTGGGATGCCGTTGCGCGCGTTCGCGGTGTGCTCGGACACCAAGGTGTCGCGCGCCGCCGAGGACTCCAAGGTCCACGATGTCGCCATTCCGGTGACCACGAAATCTGACCAGCTTGCTGCCGCTATCGCCGCTCACGGTGAATCCGATGGGCTGACGGTGGTTTTCAGCACCTATCAGTCGCTGCCCACTGTCGCGGGCGCGCAAGAGCTTGGCACACCCGAGTTCAACCTGGTGCTCGCCGACGAGGCGCACCGCACCACGGGGGTGACCCTGTTCGGTGAGGGCGAGTCGAACTTCGTCCGCATCCATGACAGTGAGTTCATCAAGGCGAAGCGTCGTCTGTATATGACCGCCACGCCGCGCATCTACGACGAGAAGGTACGTGAGAAGGCAGATGAGCATTCGGCGGAGATCGCGTCGATGGACAACGAGGAGTTGTTCGGACCCCAGTTTCATCATCTGGGGTTCGGGGAAGCGGTCGAAAAAGGGCGGCTGACCGACTACAAGGTGCTCGTGTTGACGGTTGACCAGTCCCTAGTCGCCGGTCCGATGCAGACCCAGCTCGCCGGTCCCGGCAGTGAGCTCAACCTCGATGACGCGACCCGCATCGTGGGCTGCTGGAACGGGCTGGCTAAACGCGCAGGGGCGACCGTTGACGGCTCGGGCTTCGCCCCCGGTGAGGTTCCGATGCGCCGCGCTGTCGCGTTCGCCCGCGACATCGCCTCCTCGAAGCTGGTGGCACAGATGTTCCCCCGCGTGGTGGACGCCTACCGTGAAGCCCTCAATGATGACAGCGACGATGACAGTGCCGCCAGCAATAACTCCGACCTTTACTGCTCGGTGCAACACGTGGACGGCACCTTCAACGCGCTACAGCGCCACGCACGGCTCGAATGGCTCAAAGCCCCGCTGGCAGAAAACGAATGCCGCATCCTGACTAACGCCCGCTGCCTGTCCGAAGGTGTGGACGTTCCCGCGTTGGATGCGGTGCTGTTTTTGCATCCGCGCAACTCGGTGGTCGATGTCGTGCAGTCGGTCGGGCGGGTGATGCGCGGGTGGGACGGAAAGAACTACGGTTACATCATCCTGCCCGTCGCGGTGCCCGCCGACGTGAGTCCGTCACAAGCCTTGTCGGATAACAAGCGGTTCAAGGTGGTTTGGCAGGTGCTCAACGCGCTTCGCGCTCACGATGAGCGCTTCGACGCTCATGTGAACTCGATTGCGTTGAACACGGGCAGCAACGCCGCCAAAAGCGGCACCGGCAGCAGCGCGCTTCTGGGCGCTCACATCGGACCCGTGAACACCAACGGCGACGCTGAATCGGTGTCCGCCGATGATGGCTCGTCTGACAGCGGCAACGGTTCAGGTGATTTCACCAGTCAGCTCGCGTTGTTCTCCTTGTCTCAATGGCGCGATGCGATCTTCGCCCGCATCGTGGACAAGGTGGGCACACGCGCCTACTGGGAGGACTGGGCGGACGACGTTGCCGACATCTCCGCTGCGCTGATCACGCGGATAACGGCGATCCTCGACAACGGGGACAAGAAAG
>NZ_JBYCKY010000304.1:0-9154 GCF_057473605.1 Mycobacterium sp. TH-M82
AGGACACCGAGTCGAAGATGTAGAACTCGGCTTCCGCGCCGAAGTAGGCGGTGTCGGCGATGCCGGCGCTGGCCAGGTAGCTCTCCGCCTTGCGGGCGACATTGCGCGGGTCACGCGAGTACGCTTCGAGCGTGAACGGGTCGTGCACGAAAAAGTTCAGGTTGAGCGTCTTGGCGGCCCTAAACGGGTCGATGAGTGCGGTGTTCGGGTCGGCCAGTAACACCATGTCGGACTCGTGGATGGATTGGAAGCCGCGGATCGAGGAGCCGTCGAAGGCCAGCCCGTCTTCGAACGCGCTCTTGTCGAACGCCGACGCCGGGATGGTGAAGTGCTGCAGGACGCCGGGTAGGTCACAAAACCGGACGTCGACGTACTCGATGTTCTCGTCGGCGACGAGCTTGAGAATGTCGTCGGCGGTCTTGTCGGTCACAGAAGTGCTCTCCTTTACTGGTAGCCCAGGCAGACGCTAGCGAGCCGATGTTGCCCCGGCGTCAACCGCTTGTTGCGCAGACGTTACTCCGCACGCCGGTCAGGTCGCGGCCCGCTTATGGTAGGGCCATGGCCCGCAGGTTCGCATCGCTGGGCTTGCCGCAACGTGGTTCGGGTTCGCTGGCTCCGATGGGGCGCCGGTTGTCGGCGTTGGCCTTCGACTGGCTGGTGGCCTACGGGCTGGCGGCGTTGGGGATGACGTTCGGCGTAGTCACGCCGGCGGCGTTGGCAACGGCGGTGCTGGTGATCTGGTTGTTGCTCGGCGCCGTCGCGGTGCGCCTGTTCGGTTTCACCCCCGGACAGTTCGTCTGCGGGCTGCGGGTGGCTTCGGTGGATCACCGGCTGCACGTCGGCATCGGTCGTGCCGTGCTGCGCGGGACGATGATCGCGCTGGTGATCCCGGCGCTATTCGTCGACGGCGAGGGACGCGGTCTGCAGGACCAGGCCACTCATACCGCGGTGGTGCGACGTTGAGCGGCGTTACCGGATTGTCCGCCTCCTCCTCATCGCGCTGCGCGCTCTGCATCGTCGGCGGTGGTTACCGACGGCGCACAGTGCGCTGCACACCGCGCATCTTGGCACCGGTGGGCAGCGGGCCCTTGGGCGCCGCCGCGGCGCCGGTGCGCGAACCCAGCGCGGTCAACCGGGACTCCAGCGAGTCCATCTGCTTGCCGGTGATGTTGTGCGGCAGCTTGGTCAGGAAACGCTCCAGCTTGGCCAGTGGGACTTCGCCGTCGCCGGTACCGACCACGACGTCGTAGATCGGGATGTCGCCGACCAGCCGCGCGGTGCGTTTCTTCTCTTGGGCCAGCAGTGGTTTGACCCGGCCGGCCGAGCCTTCCGCGACGAAGACCACGCCGGGACGCCCGATCACGCGGTGTACGGCGTCGAAGTGCCCGGTGGTGGCCACGCCCGGGGTCACCCGCCACTTGCCCCGCAGGTTTTCCAGCGCCCACGCCGCCGCGCCGGCCTGGCCCTGAGCCTTGCGGTAGACCGACCGCTGGGCGCGGCGCCCGAAGATGACGAACGCCACCAGCGCCCCCAGCACTACGCCGAGCGGGATGATGGTCACCCGGATGAACGTGCTGCCGGCCAGCCCCATCGCCACCGAGACACCCACGACCAGCACGAAGGCGCCGATCATGTACGGCAACAGTCGCCGGTCCTCCTTGCGCTGCAGCGCGAACGCCTGCCAGAGCTGCGCACGGCGGTCCCTGGCGGCGGCTTTGCGGGTGGCTTTTGCCGCCGCTCGGGCGGTCTTGTTCTCGGCTGGGGTGCGAGATTTCGGCATAGCCACCAAGGATACCCAGCCCGGCCGGGTACCAGCCCGGTCAGCCGTGGGTCGCGGTGGCCGCCCGTTTCTCCAGGGCCTGCCGGTAGAGCCGCCCGGCTCGATACGACGATCGCACCAGCGGCCCGGACATCACACCGGCGAAGCCGAGCTGCTCGGCGTATTCGCGATGGGCGACAAACTCCTCGGGCTTGACCCACCGATCGATCGGATGATGCCGCTGCGACGGCCGCAGATACTGGGTGATGGTGACCAGCTCGGCGCCGGCGTCATAGATCGCGCAGAGCGCATCCCGGATCTCGTCGCGGGTCTCGCCCATGCCCAGTATCAGATTGCTCTTGGCCACCAGCCCGAAGTCACGAGCCTGGGTCAGCACGTCGAGGCTGCGTGCGTAGTTGAACGCGGGCCTGATCAGTTTGAAAATCCGCGGCACGGTTTCGACGTTGTGCGCCAACACTTCCGGGCGAGCTTCGAACACCGTGCGCAGCAGTTCCGGCACGCCGTTGAAGTCGGGGACCAGCAGTTCGACACCGGTCTCGGGGTTGAGTGCTTTGATGGCACGCACGGTCTCGGCGTACAGCCAGGCGCCCTGGTCGGTCAGGTCGTCTCGGGTGACTCCGGTCACGGTGGAGTAGCGCAGCCCCATCGCCTGCACGCTCTCGGCGACCCGGCGTGGTTCGTCGCGGTCGAGTTCGCCGGGTTTGCCGCTTTTGATCAGGCAGAAAGAACAGTTGCGGGTGCAGACGTCGCCACCGATCAAGAAGGTGGCCTCGCGGTCCTCCCAGCACTCGTAGATGTTGGGACAGCCGGCCTCCTCGCACACCGTGTGCAGCTTCTCCCGGCGAACCATCCCCTTCAGGTCGGTGTAGGTGGGTCCCATCTTGGCTCGGGTTTTTATCCACGACGGTTTGCGTTCGATCGGGGTCGCGGCGTTGCGTGCCTCCTGACGGCCCAACCTGCGGTCTTCTCCGACAGCGCTCACCGTGACGATGTTACGCCCGGTGCGAAATGGTCACGCACCGGCAGCATTCCGTCCAGAGCGTCCACGACCGCCTCCGCCACGGCGGCACGGACGTCATCGACACTGGTCAGGCGTGCCAGCTCGGCGGTCAGCGAGGTGACCCCGGCGTCGGCTATACCGCAGGGCACGATCGCCGCGAACGCGCTGAGGTCACAATCACAGTTGAGCGCGAACCCGTGCAGGGTGGTCGCCCGTGACACCCGCACCCCGATGGCGGCCACTTTGCGGGCGGGGCGGCGGCCGTCGGGCGGAAGCCATACCCCGGATCTGCCTTCCACGCGAACGGCGTTCAGGCCCAGGTTGTTACAAACGTGAATCAACGATTCCTCAAGACGCCGAACATAATTAACCACATCGAGCGGCTCGGCGAGGCCGACGATCGGATATCCCACCAGTTGTCCCGGCCCGTGCCAGGTGATCTTTCCGCCGCGGTCGGTGTCGACGACCGGGGTGTCGTCCACCGGGCGTTCGTGCGGTTGGGTGCGCCGACCGGCGGTGTAGACCGACGGATGTTCCAGCAGCAGCAGGGTATCCGCTCCGCCGGCCACCCTGGTCTCGGCCAGGTCGCGCTGCAGCTGCCACGCGGCGCGGTAGTCGACGCTGCCCAATTGCCGCACCTCGACCGGTGCGGCACCCGACCGGATGGAGCGCACGGCTACGGCGCAACCCGGCTAGCGGTCGCGTAACCTAGGGCCTCGCCGATCGTGTTGTGGCGGAACCCGAATCCCGCATCCTCGAGTGCGGCGGGAATGGCACGCTGGCCGGCCAGCAACCCCTCGTCGGCGAATTCACCGAGTGCGGCACGCACCGCGAATCCGGGCAGCACCAGCGGGGTGGGCCGGCCGAGCGCGCGGCCCAGCGCGGCGGTGAATTCGGCGTTGGTGACCGGCGCCGGCCCGGTCAGGTTGACCGGACCGCATAACGCGGCCTGCGATATTGCGAACCGCAGTGCGGCCACCTCGTCTTCCAGGCTGATCCACGACATGTACTGGCGTCCGTTGCCCAACCGGGCACCCAGGCCGAGGGAGAACAACAGTCGCAGCCGGCCCAGCGCGCCGCCGGCGTGGGCCAGCACCATGCCACTGCGAGCCAGCACCACCCGGGTGCCGGCCTGTTGGGCGGGTGCGGTCGCCGCCTCCCAGTCCTGGCACAGCTGGGCCAGGAAACCGGCGCCGGCGGGATCGGTTTCGTCGACCGCACGGGCGCCGGTGTGCCCGTAGAAACCGACCGCGCTGGCGTTGACCAGCACCGGTACCTCGGCGTCGGCGACGCCGCCGGACAGCACCTCGGTCGGCGTGATGCGGCTGTCGCGCAGGCTCTGCTTGAACGCCCCGGACCAACGCCGACGGCCGATGTTGATGCCGCACAGATTGACCACGGCATCGACCCCGCGCAACGCATGGGCGTCGAAGACGCCGCCCTCGGGGTCCCAGTACACTTCGCCGGGGTTGGCGACGGGCCGGCGCACGATGCGCAATACGTGATGGTCGGCCGCGCGCAGCGCCGACACCAGGGCAGAGCCGATCAGCCCGGACGAGCCGGCGATCGCGATGACCGCAGTGCAGGAGGTGGCCACTGGGTCACAACCCCAGGTCTGCCTCGAACGCGCCTTCTTCGAGCCGGTTCTTGACAGTGGTGAGGAACCTTCCGGCGTCGGCGCCGTCGATCAGCCGGTGGTCGTAGGTCAGCGGCAGGAAACACACCGAACGCACCCCGATCGACTCGTTGCCCCCGTCGTCGATGATGACCCGCGGTCGTTTGACGATGGCGCCGGTGCCCAGCAGGGCGGCCTGCGGCGGCAGCAGGATCGGGGTGTCCAGCAACGCTCCCTGGCTGCCGATGTTGGTGATGGTGAAGGTGCCGCCGGACAGTTCGTCGGGCTTGAGGTCGCCGGAGCGCGCCCGGGCGGCGATATCGGCGATGGCGCGGGCCAGCCCGGTCAGCGACAGGTCACCCGCATTGTGGATCACCGGCGACAACAGCCCCTGCCCGATGTCGACCGCGATGCCGAGATGCTCTGCGTCGTAGTAGGTGATCTCGCCCGTGCTTTCGTCGTAGCTGGCGTTGATGTTGGGATGGACCTTGAGCGCGTCGAGCACCGCGCGGGCGATGAACGGCAGGTAGGTCAGGTGCACGCCTTCTCGTTCGGCGAAGTCCTTCTTGGCCGCCGCCCGCAGCGCCACGATCCTGGTCATGTCGACCTCGTGGGTCTGGGTGAGCTGCGCGGTGACCTGCAGGGCTTCCCGAGTCTTTCGGGCGGTGATCTGCCGGATCCGGCTGGCCTTGGCGGTGGTGCCGCGAAGGTGCGCCAGCGCGGGCGCCGGAGCTGCCGGTGCCGGGGCCTGCGGTTCTTTCCGCTCGGCTTTTTGGTCTGCTCTTTGTTCTGCTTGTTCTGCGACGGCCAGCACGTCCTGCTTGCGGATGCGCCCGCCGACCCCGGTGCCGGCCACCTGACTGAGGTCGACGCTGTGGTCGGCAGCCAGTTTGCGCACCAGCGGCGTGACGTACGGCGCGACCTGGGCAGCCCGGGGAACCTGTGCGGGCTGGGGGGTCGGCGCCGGCACGGCGGGTTCGGGCTGTGCTGCGGGCTCGGGCACCGGTGCGGGCTCGGGCACCGGTGCGGGCTCGGGCACCGGTGCGGGCTCGGGCGTCGGTTCGGGCGCGGGCGCGGGTTCGCGTACCGGTGTCGGCGCGGGTTCGGGATCCGCCTTGGTTCCCACTCTGGCCAGTTCACCGCCGACTCCGACGGTGGCGTCCTCCTCGGCGGTGATGGACAGCAGCGTGCCCGCCACCGGCGACGGGATCTCGGTGTCCACCTTGTCGGTGGAGACCTCCACCAGCGGCTCGTCGACAGCCACCGGGTCACCGACCTTCTTCAGCCAGCGCGTCACAGTGCCTTCGGTGACCGATTCGCCCAGCTCGGGCAGCAGCACCGGAGTGAAGGCCCCACCGGCGGCGACGGACGCCGGAGCCGACGGTTGCGGCGCCGGCGCCGCAGGCTCGGCAGCCGGCTTCGGCTCGGGCCGGGTTTCCGGCTGGGGTTCCGGTTGCGGGGCCGGTTGCTGCTCGGCGGCCGGGCTGGGGCCGGTCTGGCTGATCACCGCGAGTTCCCCGCCGACCTCGACGGTGTCGTCCTCGCGGGCGACGATCCTGGTCAGCACGCCGGCCAGCGGTGACGGAATCTCGGTGTCGACCTTGTCGGTGGAGACCTCCAGCAGCGGTTCGTCTTCCTCGACGGTGTCGCCCTCCTGCTTGAGCCAGCGGGTGACGGTTCCCTCGGTGACGCTCTCACCGAGTGCCGGCATCTTCACTGGGAACGTCATCGTTGTTGACTCCTCGATCGGTGGGGGGCAGCCAGGGTCCGCCCTCTGGCTTACCACAGCGCAGCGCGGGGTGACGAAACCATCCGGACTGTCCGGTCATCGCGCGGCTTGTGGCATGTCCCGGTGCGTTTTGGCAGCCGATTAGTCCGACTAGACTAAGTCGGTTATGCTGTTCTGATGCGGACTGTCAACATCCACGACGCGAAAACCCACCTCTCCCATCTGCTCGCCCGCGTCGAGAATGGCGAGACGATCACTATCGCCCGCGCCGGCAAGCCGGTTGCCGACCTCATTCCGCACCTGCGCTCCGACGTCGCCTTCGGCGAACTAGCCGGCCGCCTGCACTACGACACCGATCACTTCGACGACACCGACAGCGATCTCAACGCGATGTTCGGTGTTGAATGACTGCCTATAAGTGCCCGTGAGTGGCCTCTTGCTCGATACCCACGTCATACTCTGGCTGCTCGACAACAGCCCGCGGCTGGGCATTCGGGCGCGAGATCGGATCGCGGGAAGTGCAGCGGTGTTGGTGTCTGCTGCAAGCACCTGGGAGCTCGCCATCAAGGCGGCTGTCGGCAAGGTCACGCTGCCCGACGATTTCGACGATGCGATTCACCGATCCGCCCTGCGCGACCTGCCCGTCATGCGTGCGCACACTCTCGCGTCTGATCCCACGGCACTGCCCCACCGGGATCCCTTCGACGCAATTCTGGTGGCCCAGGCGAAGCTGGAGCGGCTGACGCTGATCACCGCCGACGCGAAGTTGCTGCAGGCGTTGCCCGACGCCGTCGACGCCAGGCTTTGACCGGGTCGCCGTTTACCAGCCGTTTTCTAGCCGTTGTGGGAGATGTCCTCCAGCACGGCGAACATAGTGCGGGTGGGCACCCCGGTGCCGCCCTTGGGGGTGTAGCCCCAGGGGCTTCCGGTGTTGTAGGCGGGGCCGGCCACGTCGATATGCGCCCAGGCCACTCCGTCGGCGACGAACTCGCGTAGGTACACCCCGGCGACCAGCATGCCGGCGAACCGCTGGCCGCTGACGTTGGCCAGGTCGGCCACCGTCGACTTCAGGTCGTCTTTGAGCTCGTCGGGCAGCGGCATCGGCCAGCCGTTCTCGCCGACGGCCGCCGAGATGGCCGCTACCCGGTCCCGGAACTCGTCGCTGCCCATCACCCCGGGGGTGCGGGTGCCCAGCGCAACCGTCTGCGCACCGGTCAGTGTCGACGTCTCGATCAGGTAGTCGGGGTTGTCTTCGCAGGCCCGCACGATCGCGTCGGCCAGGATCAGCCGGCCCTCGGCGTCGGTGTTGAGCACCTCGACGGTGGTGCCGCCGTACTGGGTGAGCACGTCGCCGGGGCGCTGCGCGGTGCCCGACGGCATGTTCTCGACCATCGGCACGGTGGCGGTCACGTCGATCGGCAGCGCCCGGCGCGCGGCCAGCACCACGGTGGCGACCACCGCGGCGGCGCCGCCCATATCCGAGGTCATGTGGTGCATCGACGCGGCCGGCTTGATCGAGATGCCGCCGGTGTCGAAGGTGACCCCCTTGCCAACCAGGGCGACCTTTTTGGCGGTCTTGGGCTTTTTGGCCAACCGCGACCCGCGATGGGTCAGCCGCACCAGCCGCGGCGGGCGCGAGGACCCCTGGCCGACACCGATCACGCCGCCGTAGCCCCCCTTGGCCAGCGCCACGTCGTCGAGCACGTCGACCTGCAGCCCCGCCGACTCGCCCAAAGCCTTTGCTCTCCTGGCGAATTCGTCCGGAAACAGGTGACTCGGGGGAGTGTTGACGAAATCACGTGCGGTGGCCACCGCCGTGGCGACGTCCACGGCATGGGTGGTCTGTGCCTTGGCGGCCTTAGCGGTGGACAGTGCGGTGATGGCGGCCAGGCCGGGCTCTTTCGGGGCGGTCTTGTCGCTGCGGAAGGCGGTGAACCGGTAGCTGCCCAGGATCAGCCCCTCGACGCTGGCGGCGAGGACACCCTCCCCGGGCAGCCCGCCCAGCGCGCTGACCACCGCCTCGGCGCCGTTCAGCGAGCGCGCCGCCGCCCCGGCGGCCCGCCGGATCGCGTCGGTCGGCCATTCGTCTCGCGGCTCGCCCAGGCCGACCGCCAGCACGCTGGCCACCGGCAGCGATGACACCACCAGCCGATGCACCTGCTCGGCGGTGCCCTTGGCGTTCAGTGCCCGCAGTCCGGCCTCGATCTCGGTGACTCCGGCGGCCCAGGCGTCGGGCAGCGGCGGTTCGATAGCCGCCGGGACTGCCGCTTCGTCGTCCGGGCCGCTGACCACCGGCACGATCAGGACTGCCTCGCCGGCGCGGCGCGGCAAGACGGAGGTGACGGTGACGGATGGGGGATGGTAGCCGGGTTTTGTGTTCATAGGACTCACGAGCACTCACCTTAAGCTGCCGCCCGAGGTCACCCGTTTTCGCCGGGGCTACCGGGCGTGCCGTCACTGCCGCCGGGACTGCCGGCGCCGCCGTCGGTGCCGTGACCGCCGTCGGTGACGCTACCGCCGTCGCCGCCGCGGCCACCGGGACCGCCGGGGCCACTGGTCGAGCCGTTGCCGCCGTTGCCGCCGTCGCCGCCGTTGCCCCCGGTGCCGGCGTTGGTGATGGCGCCGCCGTTGCCGCCGTTGCCGCCCGCGCCGCCGGTGTTGCCGGCGCCGCCGTGGCCCCCGGCGCCGCCGGTGCCGCCGTTGCCGCTGAAGCCGGCAGTGCTGGGGCCGCCGGTAGATTCGGTGACGGTGACAGCGCCGCCGTCACCGCCATCGCCCCCGTGGCCGCCGTCGCCCCCGGCGCCGGTGCCACCCGCGCCGCCATCGCCGCCATCGCCGCCGATGCTGACGCTGCGGGTGTTGATGAAGCCGCCGCCGCCACCGCCGCCGCCGCCGCCACCACCGGCGGCGCCATCGGTACCGTTGCCGCCGGCCCCGCCGTTGCCGCCGGCGCCACCGTTGATGTTGCCGCCGGTGCCGCCGTTGCCGCCGGTGCCGCCGAGATAGCCGGTGCCGTCGCCGCCCCCGCCG
>NZ_JBYCKY010000305.1:0-29069 GCF_057473605.1 Mycobacterium sp. TH-M82
GGCGGCGTCGAATCTCACCCTCCTCACCGGAACCGCGCGCATCGAGGATCCCCACACGGTGGCGGTGGACACCCCCGAAGGGCTTCGCCGCTTCACAGCGCGCAACATCATCATCGCCAGCGGCTCGGATATTTCCGTGCCGCCGATCCCCGGGCTCGAGCACTGCCTCAACAGCCGCGACCTCTACGCACTTCACCCGTCTGTGTCGAGGCTGCCGGCTTCCATGCTGGTCATCGGCGGCGGTTACGTGGGTTTGGAGACCGCATCGTTTTTTGCGGCCTTCGGCACCCGGGTTACCGTGCTCGAACGCGAAGCCCAACTGCTGCCCGGAATGGATCCCGACATGGTTGCCCAGCTGGCTCCGCTGCTGGATGCCAATATCGACGTCATTTTGCAGGCCGAGGTGAGGCGGGTCGAACAAACGCCGCAGGGCATGCGGGTGGTCTTCTTCGACGGAGCCGCCGAGCAGCACAAGTCCGCGGAGATCGCGTTTCAGGCACTCGGCCGCCACCCGGTGATCCCCACGGGTCTGCGTGAGATCGGTGTCAGGGTCGGCGCTCACGGCGTGGCGGCCGACCCCACCTTGCAAACCAGTCTGCGCCACATCTACGCCTGCGGCGACGTCAACGGCAGAACTCCACTCTTTCACGCCGCGGTCCGCCAATCCGTGGCCGCCGCGGCCAACATCCTGGCAGGGGACCGGCACGCCGATGCGGTGGACTTTCTGTCGACTCCGACGACCGTCTTCACGCTTCCCGCCGCCGCCTACGTCGGCCTGACCCGCGCATCCGCGGCGACCAAGGGCATCTGCGTCGAAGAGGGTGCCTACTCGTTTGCCGAGGACAGCCGAGCGCAGATCTTCGACGAGACCGACGGCGAGATCCGGCTGTTCTTCCAAGCCGGCTCACTGCGGCTGGTGGGCGGCTGGGTCGTCGGAATCGACGCGGGCAACCTCATCGGCCAGATCGGGCTCGCAGTCTCCCGCGGACTGGACGCCCGAGACCTCGCCGCCTTCGCCGACCAGCACCCGATGAGCGCCGAAGGTATCTCCCGGGCCGCCCGAAGCCTCTTCTGACCCGATATTCGACTCCCACAAAAGGAGAATGAAATCATTCCGCGGTCGTGGCGATATCCTGCATGCGACCTGTCGAACGCTCGCGCCGACAAGTTGACCTTCGGCTAGGAAAGTGAGTTGAAGTGAGCGAAATGCCCACACCGGCCAAGAAATACGGTGTCATCGTCGGGATCGACGGATCGGCTGCGTCGAATGCGGGGGTCCGTTGGGCGGCGCATGACGCAGTCCTGCGCAACATCCCGCTCCTGCTAGTCCACTTGGTGAATCCTGTGGCGTCGCCGTGGTCGCAGATCCCCCCGCTGGACGAATTTGCGACCTGGCAGGAAAGCGCGGGACGCAAGATTCTTGCGGATGCGTTGAAGATCGCCCGCGACGTCGCGCAAGGCGACGCGGGGATACGAATCGAGACCGAATTGATGTTTTCGGCTATCGTTCCGGCCCTGCTGGATCTGTCCCAGGAAGCCGAGTTGATGGTCGTGGGCAGCTATGGCCGGGGCGCATTGGCGCGGGGATTGATCGGTTCGGTCAGTTCGAGCCTGGTGCGCAGCGCACATTGCCCGGTCGCCGTCATTCGCGACGAAGATCCCCAGCGGCGACATCGCGGGGAGGCGCCCGTAGTGGTGGGAATCGACGGCTCACCGGCCTCAAATCTCGCCGCTGCCATCGCGTTCGACGAAGCCTCGCGCCGTCGCGTCAGCCTGGTGGCGGTGCACGCCTGGCGCGACACCGAGATTTTCGAACTCCCAGGCCTGGACTGGTCGGCGGTCAAGGCCGAAGCGGAACGTCTCCTGGCCGAATTCCTAGCGGGATGGCAGGAACGCTATCCCGATGTGACGGTGCACCGGCACCTGATTGGCGATCGACCGGCCCGCGCGCTCGTTGAAATATCAGACTCCGAATCCGCGCAGCTTGTCGTCGTCGGCAGTCACGGACGGGGCCATCTCACCAGCACTCTTGTCGGCTCGGTCAGCAACGCTGTTGTTCAGGCCACCCGTGTCCCGGTAATCGTAGCTCGGCCCTCGTCGATCCCAAGTCCGCCAACCTGACTATCGGCCCGGAAAAGACAGGTCTTCAGACTCTTTCGCCGGGCCGGCGTACATGGTCGGATATCCCCGTCATCTCGAAAACAGCGGCATCAAAATTCGAAAACAGCGGCATCAAAATCTGGGTGGACCCGGACGGCAATCCGGTGCATTCGCCTAACCCAGCGTTCCGCGCCGTACTCGACGCGCCCAACGGCCTTGTCCGGCGCGCACTAACGGGGGATGATATGCCCGTGGACTCACGGGGTATGGGCCCCACCGCGTTGTTCGACACGGCTGGGTTGCACCGCCTCGTCGATGTGCTGATCGATCGTGGCTATCGGGTGGTGGGCCCGACATTGCGCGACAGTGCGATTGTGCTGGCCGAGCTTGGCTCGGCCGACGATTTGCCGCGCGGCTGGGGCGTCGAGGTGGGTCCGGGTCATTACCGGGTGCGCCGCCGCGGCGATGAGGCGGTGTTCGGGCACTCGGCGGGGGCGCAGTCCTGGAAGCAGTTCCTGCATCCGCCGCGGCGGCGGCTGTGGTCGGCCAGTCGCGACGGCTTCACCGAGGCCGAACCCGAAGCGGAAGCGCCGCGGTACGCGTTCCTCGGGGTGCGCGGATGCGACCTGGCCGCGATCGCCACCCTCGACCGGGTACTGGGTCGCTCGCAGTATCCCGACAACTCCTATACGAGCCGCCGACGGCAGATCTTCGTGGTCGCGGTGAATTGCACCGAACCGGGTGGCCTGTGCTTCTGCGCGTCGATGGGCACCGGCCCGGCGGTCGGCCCGGGCTATGACCTCGCGCTCACCGAACGACTCGACGGGGACAGCCCCACCTACCTGGTGGACGTCGGCAGCGAGGACGGGGTTGAGGTGCTGGCGGCGATACCGCATCGGAATGCCAGCGGCGCGGAGATCGATTCCGCCCGAGTTGAGGTCGCTGCGGCGGTGCACAAGATGGGCCGGGCCATGCCGGATACCGACATGCAGAACCTGCTGGTCCGATCCCGCGAGTCACCGCAGTGGGAGGAGGTGGCAAGTCGCTGCTTGACCTGCGGGAATTGCACCATGGTGTGCCCAACCTGCTTCTGCACCAGCACCGAAGACATCAGCGACCTCACCGGCGACCATGCCGAACGCTGGCAGCACTGGGCGTCCTGTTTCGAGCTGGACTACTCGCATATCCACGGCGGCAGCGTCCGGCAGTCGGGCACGTCGCGGTACCGGCAGTGGCTGACGCACAAGCTGGGCACCTGGCATGACCAGTTCGACATGTCGGGCTGTGTCGGCTGCGGACGCTGTATCGCATGGTGTCCTACCGGCATCGACATCACCGAAGAGATGAACAAGATGGCGCAGGCGGCTGACGATGACTGACAGCGCAGCCGACATCGCGCCGGTGGTGCTGGCTCACCCGCCCACGTCTCCGGTCCCGTACCGGGTGCGCAGCCGGGTCGTTGAAAGCCCAGAGTCGGCGACGCTGTGTCTGGAGCCGATCGACAAAGCGCTGCGCACGCCCCTACCGGGGGAGTTCATGATGCTCTACGCATTTGGTATCGGCGAGGTGGCGATCTCGATCAGCGGTGACCCGACCGTCACCGACGGCTCGATCACCCACACCATCCGTGCGGTGGGTGCGGTCAGCCGAGCGCTGCACGACGCCGAACCGGGCAGCGTTGTCGGGGTGCGCGGGCCGTTCGGCACCACGTGGGGGCTGGCTGAGGCGGCCGGCCGGGATCTGGTGATGGTCGCCGGCGGGGTTGGGTTATGCCCGCTGCGCCCGGCGGTGCTGGCCGCGCTGGCCGAGCGGGCCCGCTACGGCAAGATCATGCTCATCGTGGGTGCCCGTTCGCGAACCGATTTCCTGTTCGCCGCCCAACTCGGTAACTGGGCCGCAGACCCGCGAATCGATGTTCATCTCATCGTCGACGCGCCTGCCCCGGGCTGGTCCGGCGAAGTCGGCCTGGTGACCGAGCCGTTGGGCCGGTTGGCACTGGAACCCGGCCGCACCACCGCATTCCTGTGCGGCCCGGAGCCGATGCTGCGGTTCGGCGCCGAAGCTCTGATAGCGAAAGGTGTAGCCGCCAACGAGATTCGGGTCTCATTGGAGCGCAATATGCAGTGCGGGATCGGTTGGTGCGGGCACTGTCAGCTGGGGCCGCTGCTGCTATGCCGGGATGGACCCGTCGTCGGCTACGACATCGCAGGTCCGCTGCTGAGTGTCAAGGAGCTGTAGATGATCCCGGCCACGTTGGCGGTGTGGAAGTTCGCTTCCTGTGATGGGTGCCAGCTGACGCTGCTGGACTGCGAAGACGAGTTGTTGACGCTCGCCGACCAGGTTGAGATCGCGACCTTCGCCGAGGCATCCAGCGCGATGGTCGGCGGACCCTACGACGTGTCGCTGGTCGAGGGCTCGATCACCACCGCCGCCGACGAACGACGCATCCACGAGATCCGGGAGCAGTCCAAGGTGCTGGTCACCATCGGCGCCTGCGCGACCGCCGGGGGAGTTCAGGCGCTACGCAACTTCGCCGACGTCGCCGAATTCGCCTCGGTGGTCTACGCCAAACCGGAGTACATCGACACCCTGGCCACCTCCACACCGGCGTCGGCCCACGTGACCGTTGACTATCAGCTGCAGGGCTGCCCGATCGATCGCGGCCAACTGCTGGACACCCTCGCGGCGTTGTTGATCGGGCGCAAACCGCAGCTGCCCGCCAAGACGGTGTGCACCGAGTGCAAACTGCGTGGGGTGACCTGTGTGATCGTCGCCGACGGCATCCCGTGCCTGGGCCCGGTGACTCACGCGGGTTGCGGGGCGTTGTGTCCCAGGCATAGTCGCGGCTGCTACGGCTGCTTCGGCCCCTCCGCGGTGCCGACGACGGCGACGCTGATCCCGCTGCTACGGCGAGACGGGATGTCCGACGGCGACGTCGATCGAGTGTTTTCGACGTTCAACGTCGCCACATTCGCCGCCGAACGGGACAAGCAGTGATCCCCGCCACCCGCACACTCAGTGTCGGCACCCTGACCCGGGTCGAAGGTGAAGGCGCCCTGCACGTCCGGCTGAAAGACGGTGTGCTGGAATCGGTTGAACTGAACATCTATGAGCCACCACGGTTTTTCGAGGCTTTCCTGCGGGGACGCGCCTACACCGAACCGCCGGACCTGACCGCCCGGGTTTGTGGAATCTGCCCGGTGGCCTACCAGGTCAGTGCCTGCAATGCGATCGAGGATGCGTGCGGCGTCGCGGTCGATTCAGAACTCGTCGCGTTGCGCAGGTTGCTGTACTGCGGCGAATGGATCCACAGCCACGTGCTGCACATCTACCTGTTGCACGCACCGGATTTTCTCGGTTATCCCGACGCGATCGCCATGTCACGGGATCAGCGGGGGATCGTCGAACGCGGACTGCGGATGAAAAAGACCGGTAATCGGCTGATGGAGCTGATCGGCGGGCGGGCCATACACCCGATCAACGTACGGCTGGGCGGGTTTTACTCGGTTCCCACCCGGGCGCAACTCACCTCGCTGGCAGCGGAATTGCGCCGGGCACTAGACGATGCGCTGGCCACCGTCAGCTGGGTCGCCGGGTTCGACTTTCCCGACATCGACCTCGACCACGAACTGTTGGCGCTCAGCCAGCCCGACCGATACCCGATCGAAAACGGCACCATCACGCGCAGCGCCGGCCCGGCATTTGCGTTGCCCGACTTCACCGACCACGTCGCCGAATCGCAGGTTCCGCACTCCACCGCGCTGCACGCGACCCTGGACGGCGGATGCTACCTGACCGGGCCGCTGGCCCGCTATTCGCTGAACTCGTCGACCCTGTCGCCGACCGCCGCCCAGGCCGCCGCCGCCGCCGGGCTGTCCACACAATGCCGGAACCCGTTCCGCAGCATCATCGTCCGCTGTGTCGAAGTGGTGTACGCGATCGAGGAGGCGCTGCGGATCATTGCCGACTATCAGCGGCCATCCCGTCCCTTCGTCGACGTGCCGGCCCGCGCCGAGGTGGGCCATGGCGTCAGCGAGGCACCCCGTGGCCTGCTGTATCACCGATACCAGATCGGTGCGGACGGGCTGGTGTCGGCGGCAACGATCATCCCGCCAACTTCGCAGAACCAGGCGGCCATCGAAGCCGCCCTGGCCCGGGTGGTCAACGACAACCTGGCGTTAGACGATCCCACGCTGACATCCTTGTGTGAAAGGGTGATTCGCAGCTACGACCCGTGCATCTCCTGCTCGGCGCACTTTTTGACCCTGACCGTAGAGCGGACGTGAAGTCCGGCGCGATCGTCATCGGGCTGGGCAACACCTATCGGCGCGATGATGGCGTGGGTATCGCGGCCGCTGCGGCACTCGACGAGCTCGCACTGCCGGCCGTGCACGTGGTGACCGGCATCGCCGAGCCGATGAGCCTCCTGGAGGCATGGGCAGGCGCGGCCCTCGCGGTGGTGATCGACGCCGCCGTCGCAGACGGGTCATCGCCGGGTGGCATCCGTCGCTGCGGCCCCGACGACCTGATCGTTGCACACGGGCGAACGAGTTCGCACAGCCTGGACCTGGCCCGCGCCTATGCGCTCGGCCAGGCGCTGGAGCGAGTGCCCGACACGCTGGTGCTGCTCACCGTCGAAACCGTGGACGTCGGCCACGGAGTGGGTCTCACCCCCGCTGTCGCAGCGGCGGTGCCTTCGGTGGTTGCGATGGCAGTGGCGGAGATCAACCGCGCCTGACCACGGATCCGAGCGTGTGTGGAGTTCGGGAATGTGCACGCCGACCTCGGCGCGTGGGGGCTTCCACCTCTCGCTAACGAGTTTCCAGGATGTCGGCCAGCGGGCGTCGTGGAGTCGGAGCGGGGAGATTTGCCATCGGTGGAGCCATTCCGACCCGCACCAATACTTGTGGCTCGCCCCGCTGATCGATGAGATCGCGCACTATATGACGGCTTTGGTCTAATTCGATCAAATGGGAAAGCGGGCAGGTTGCCAAGCCTGCCATGGTGCATTCAAGCAGCACCGTGGAAAGCGCCTCGCCGCAGCGCAACACATCTGTGCGGGTGTCCTTGTGGGTGGCCAGTACCAGAATTTTTGACCGGTCCACTTCAACCTGGGGACGCTGATCCTTGTGGTTTCTGGCCGGGAAATCACGTCCTACATCAACCCGCCACCGTTCCGTGTCCGACACCAGCACGTCGGCTGGCAGACCCCCGTCCAGTCGAAACGGCGCCGTCCACCAGTCAAGCTCGGCGTGGTATGCGGAATCGTCGCGTCGAAGTGCTTCGGTGAGCTGGGAGGCTGCGACCAAACGCGGCCGTAGCTCATCGGGGAGCACATCGATGATCACAACGTCATCGTCGGCCATGCTTTGCAAGCTGGGTTCGAAGCGGTGCCACCAGGTGGGCAGCCCGAACGGAAGGCGGTCGGTTCGACGTCGCAGAATCGCATCGGCGCGTTCCCGTTGCTGATCGGTAACGTAGCCATGCGGGCTGAATTCGACCGCTGCCAAATGATCCCGATCATGGGGGTTGGGGAACCGGCTGATGTTTGATCGCCAGCCGGCTGCAGTCATCGCGACGCGGAGATGATCCAGTACGGCGCCGCAGCTGATGATCACCTCTCGACCCGAATGGTCGGTCGCCGGCACGGTTCGCCGGCGATCGACGAACAGGTGCAGCGCCCCGCCTTCTGCCCGCCACCGCCAGGGCTGGATATTGTGCACCGACGGGGCCCGACACGCCAGCTGTACTGCATTTGTGAGAACTGCGGGGTCAGGCGTCGCCGGGGAGTCGACGTTGCCGGCGGAGGTCATCGTCGACAGCTTTCGGTTCGCATCATGTAGCGAGGCTAGATGCGGATCGCTGGTGTGGCCGGTGATGCACTATATGGACCAGGCTAGTTCAGAACTCTGGGTGCCGTGCTCCAGTTCGGAGGTGCCTGCTGAGCTGTCCGGTGTGGCCGCTGTAGCTCCAGTCCGGTCGGAGGCGAGGACGATAGCTGAGGTTCGGCGACTGCCCGCGGCGTCGATATAGCTTGTGGTCATGGTGTCGCCAGGGGCCTTGGACAAAACGGCAGCAACCAGCGCCTCCGCGCTGGTTATTGCCCGGCCATCGATACCGGTAATCACCACACCCGAGTACAGCCCCGCCGCAGCGGCAGGGCTGTCCGGTGTTGTGCTGCCGACTTTGGCACCGCGGGTTTCGTTGTCGATCGTCACCTGCACACCTAGAAATGCATGTGATGCTGTTCCGGTACTGATCAACTCGTTTGCGATCCGGATAGCCTGATCGATGGGCAGCGCGAAGCCCACACCGTGTATGCCGATCAACGAATTCATGCCGATAAGCGCACCATTGCTGTCGACCAGCGCTCCGCCTGAACTTCCGAAGCTGGTGGCGGCGTCGGTCTGGATGGTGTCAAGCACGGTGATCCGGCGGCCGGTGGAGTCTACCGCGATGGGTACGGGGCGGTGCAGCGCGCTGACGACGCCACTTGTCACAGAACCCTCCAGGCCCAGTGGCGATCCGATTGCCACAACCTGTTGCCCGACACGAATGGCGGACGATGAGCCGAGGGGAATCGGCGTGCATCCCGAAATGCCCTCCCCACGAACAACCGCCACGTCGGTAGCCGGATCCGTGCCCACTATGGTCAACGGCGTGGCCCGGCCGTCGGCGAAGGTCGCCAACAGTGTGCCCGGGTTGTCGGTGTGCGCGCGACCGGCGGGCCCGTACAAGACATGTCTGCTGGTCAGAATCACCCCGTCGGCCGTCAAGACGATGCCTGAACCAACCGGGAACGCACCGTCGGGCTCAGCATCCAGCTTGACCACACCGGGTATTGCTCTCGCGGCGGCCTGCTCGACGAGCGCAGAACCTCGAAAAGCATTGACACGCGACGCATCCGGTGCTCTGCAGTCGCAGTGCCTGTAGCCGGCCGGGTCGATGACCGACACGGTGATCGCGCCGACGACTGCCGAGAGAACCGCCAATGTCGATGCACTGATAAAGATCCAGCCATGAAACCCGCGGTGTCGTTGCGTTGTCGGCGTAGGTGCGCTGTGATCCGTGTGATGAGGCCAAAAATATCGTGCCCGCTGTCGGAGCACGTGAAGACGATGGGTGAAGTGGCTCATGGCGGCCTTTGAACCCCCAGTTCAGTGTTGGCGCGCGACGATCACCGGGGCGCGCGCCGCATGCACCACCGCGGTACTCACCGAGCCGAGCAGCATCCCGGCGAAACCGCCCCGGCCATGGCTGCCGACGACGACAAGCTGGGCTGACTCGGATTGGTCGAGGAGGTGACGAGCCGGGTGCTCCAGCACCAGGAGGCGTTGGACCGTAACGTCGGGATAGCGTTCCTGGAATCCGGCCAGCCGCTCAGCCAGAACCGCCTCGGCGCCGGCTTGCAACTCGGTCCGCCGCGTGGTTGGGAGCCGAAATATACTCGCGTCGCTCCAGGCGTGCAGTGCGATCAGATCCACACCCCGCCAGGATGCTTCATCGAACGCGATCGCCGTGGCAAGTTCGGAGGTCGGGGATCCATCGATGCCGACGACGACGGGAAGTTTGTTGGGTTGTGTTGATGTCGGCGGGTGATCGTGGATAACTGCGACCGGGCAGTGTGCGTGCTGCACCAGTCCCGTACTGACCGACCCGAACACGGCCTCGCCGAACGCGCCCAGTCCACGGGAGCCGACCACTACTAGGCGAGACTCTTTGGACAGGTCCATCAGGATCGGCACCGGATGCCCCTGCAACACCTCACCGTCGACGTCGGGCCCGCGACCCTCGGTACTGCTGCTGACGGTGTCGATCGCGTCGGCGATCACCTTGCGTGCCGCGCTCTCCTGCCGTTGCTGCAGCTCAGCGCGGGTGGGAGCGGACACGAACTCCACTGCAACATCCGTTACGGTCGGTATGACGTATATCAGGGTGAGCGGAATGTTGCGCATCATTGCTTCATGTGCAGCCCAACGTGTGGCCATATGCGATGCTGCAGAACCGTCGACGCCGACGACTACCCCCAAAGGGGTGGTATGACTGTGCATTGCGATACCCTCCTGCCCCGCTGCGGCTGAGACCGAAGTTGCCGAGCCGTTCAGCCGGCATGTGTGAGGGCGGCCCCGGAGCCGCGGCAGGGTATTGCGGGGCCGCCCGCAATCGAGTCAGCTGGCAGCCTGCACCGTGATGTGCTTCTCTACCGGTACCGCGGGCTCGTTGACCGCCACCGAAACAGTCAGGATGCCTTTGTCGTAGGTAGCGCTGATGTCCTCCTCGTTGGCGCCGACCGGCAAGGTGACTGATCGGACGAATGAGCCATAGGAGAACTCAGAGCGTCCCTTTGCTTCCTTCTTCTCGGTGCGTTCGGCTTTGATGGTCAGCTGGCCGTCGCGCACGGTGATGTCGACGTCCTTGGCCGGGTCGATACCCGGCAGCTCGGCACGCACCACGTAATGGCCATCCTCCATCTGCTCTTCGAGGCGGATGAGGTGGCCTTCGATTAGTGGCCACCTGCCGGTCCAGGACGGAAAACCACTGAACAGTTCGGACAACTCCGGTAGTAGCGACATGGGGTGCCGATGGGCGGGAAGGTCTTTCATGATGCTCCTTAATCTGGGTGGATGGGGGGTTTGTGGATTTGATGCATTCGATTTCACTCGCCTGTCCGGTCACCGGGGAGGGTAGGAAGTCCTCATGCCATAGGGATCTTCGTCGCCAGCAGGCCCGGTGCGGATCGCGCCATGGTGAACACTGACTCGCCATCCGGGATGCTTGCCCGACAGACAACACTGACGAACGGCCCCGGTCAGCAGGGACTTTGGCCCCTTTCCCGGCATGGCGCTTACCGGTGAGATCAGTGTTGTCAGTCGGCAGGTAACAGGAGGCGACGCGATGATGGTGCACGCGCAATGAGCAGCACGGCCGATGTCAGAAAGCGACAACCGCGGCGGATATTTCGTGACCGCAGCGAGGCCGGTCGTGTCCTGGCAGGTCTGCTCGACGCATACCGGGACCGAGACGACGTCATCGTGCTCGGTTTGGCACGGGGCGGAATCCCGGTGGCATGGGAAGTCGCCACTGCACTACAGGCACCGTTGGACGCTTTCATCGTGCGCAAACTTGGTGCACCCGGCCACGAAGAATTCGCGGTGGGTGCGCTGGCCAGCGGGGGACGTATCGTCGTCAACGACGATATGGTGCGCGCTCTGCGGATCACACCGCAGCAACTCCGCGACGTCGCCGAACATGAAGGGCGGGAGTTGGTCCGCCGTGAGGCGGCCTATCGCGGCGAACATCCACCTGTCGATGTGGCCGGCCGGACGGTTGTGCTGGTCGATGACGGGCTGGCCACCGGCGCCAGCATGTTCGCGGCGGTGCAGGCATTGCGAGATGCCGAGCCGGCACACATCGTGATCGCCGTTCCGGCGGCTCCCGAATCGACCTGCCGGGAATTCGCCGGCCTTGTCGACGACGTGGTGTGCGCCACCATGCCCACACCGTTTCTGGCGGTCGGCGAATCCTTTTGGGACTTCACCCAGGTCACCGACGAGGAGGTTCGCCGGCTGCTCGCCACGCCGACCACCCGGCCCCGGGCGGGCGGTCCGGCGGGGCCGGCTCCGGCGGATTTGGTCGGCCGCGCCGCTATTGACGCCCCGGCCGGGGTTCCGCCGCCGGCCGCCCTAGCCGAGTTGATCGGGGATGCGCGCATCGTGCTGATCGGCGAAAGCTCGCACGGTACCCACGAGTTCTATGAGGCTCGCGCCACCATCACGAAATGGCTGATCGAGGAGAGGGGCTTTTGTGCGGTTGCTGCGGAGGCGGACTGGCCGGACGCCTACCGGGTCAACCGCTACGTCCGAGGCCTGGGCGACGACCACAGCGCCGATGAGGCATTGAGCGGATTCGAGCGTTTCCCGGCCTGGATGTGGCGCAATGTGGTGGTCCGCGATTTCGTCGACTGGCTGCACGCCCATAACCGACACCGCAGATCAGCCGATCAGGACCAAACCGGCTTCTACGGCTTGGATCTGTACAGCCTGCACCGTTCGATCCAGAAAGTGATCAGCTACCTCGACACCGTCGATCCGGCCGCGGCGGAGCGGGCGCGCACTCGCTACGCGTGCTTCGACCACGCCTCCGCCGACGATGGCCAGGCCTACGGCTTCGGTGCGGCGTTCGGCGCCGGCCCGTCATGCGAACGCGAAGTGATCTCGCAGTTGGTCGACTTGCAGCGCAACGCGTTTACCTACGCACAACAGGACGGGCAGATCGCCGCCGACGAGCTGTTCGACGCCTTGCGG
Source organism: Mycobacterium sp. TH-M82 (assembly GCF_057473605.1). Taxonomy (NCBI): domain Bacteria; kingdom Bacillati; phylum Actinomycetota; class Actinomycetes; order Mycobacteriales; family Mycobacteriaceae; genus Mycobacterium; species Mycobacterium sp. TH-M82. The sequence continues at coordinate 12,405 of NZ_JBYCKY010000305.1, forward strand.
AATGCCCAGACGGTCCGCAACGCAGAGGCGTACTACCGCACCATGTTCAGTGGACGCGTCACCTCATGGAACCTGCGGGACCAACACATGGCCCAGACCCTGGACGCGCTGCTGGCGCACCTGGACCGCAGTAGTAGCACATCACCGGCGCGGATCGTGGTGTGGGCCCACAATTCTCATGTGGGCGACGCCAGGGCTACCGAGGTGCACGGTGACGGCCAGCTCACCCTCGGTCAACTCGTCCGCCAGCGATACGGTGCAGCGGTGCGCCTGATCGGGCTCAGCACGTATACCGGTACCGTCACCGCCGCCAGCGAGTGGGGCGGACCCGCCGAACGCAAAGTCGTCCGGCCGGCGCTGAACGGCAGCATCGAGGAACTGTTCCACGAAACCGGCAGGAAGACGTTTCTGGTGTCGACGCTCGCCGGCTCCGAAGCGACCGGCCCGCTCGGTGCCGTGCGGCTGGGACGCGCCATCGGCGTGATCTATCAACCGGCAACCGAGCGGCAAAGCCATTATTTCCACGTCCGACCCGCAGATCAATTCGATGCGATCATCCACATCGATCAGACCCGCGCGTTGGAACCCCTGGAAACGACGAGCCTGTGGATTGCCGGGCAAACGTCCGAGACCTACCCGACCGGTCTGTAGCGTCGCCGGCGGCCGATGCAAAGTCCCCACCCCAAAACCAGCTCGACGTAAGCCCGACATAGGCATTGCCCCCTTGGCCGTGGTTGTGCCAGCATGGTGAGATGTGATAATGCCTGCTCATCCGGGCGGCAACTACCCGGTGTGACGGCACCGTCCGTCCGCTCCGCGGGAAGAATGGGTTGGATGGCCAGCGGCGATAGCGAATCGGCATTCAGCGGGCTAGGCAAGCGGGCACTGATCGCCGGCATGCACGAACAGCTCGACGAGCTGGCGGTCGCGCGCGACCGCATGGAGCAGTTGCTCGGGGTGATCGTTGAGCTCGGCTCCGATCTCGACCTCAATATCACACTGCACCGGATCGTGGAGGCGGCGATGACGTTGACCTCGGCCCGCTACGGCGCACTGGCGGTACGCGACCCGGATGGCACGCTGGCGTCATTCGTCCATGCCGGGATCGACGCGGAGACCGTCCGGCGGATCGGACACCTTCCGGTCGGTAAGGGTGTGTTGGACGTGTCGCTCGTCCGGGCGCATTCGCTGCGGCTGGAGGACCTGACCACCCACCCGGCAGCGGTCGGTTTCCCCGAGCAGCATCCTCCGATGTATGCCCTGCTGAGTGTGCCGATCATGATCCGGGGGGTGCTATTCGGCAATTTGTACCTGACCCACGACCGGCCATCGCGATCATTCACCGAGTCCGACGAAGTGACTGCCGGTGCGTTGGCGTCCGCGGCGGGGGTCGCCGTCGACAACGCACGAATGGTCGAGCGCCTGCGCGCGTCGGCGCAGTGGATTGAGGCCAACCGCGAGATTACCGTCGCGCTGTGTTCCGGCACGAGTTCCCGCTTGAGCCCGCTGCACCTGATCGCCGAACGCGTGACCGTTCTGATCAACGCCGAACAGGCGATCGTGCTGGTGTCGACCGATCCCGATCTCCCCGGTGAAGAGTCGGAAACGCTGACTGTAGCTGCCGCGGTGGGCTCGCACGCTGCGGAGGTGATCGGTCAACAGATTCCGGTCGATAGCTCCACCACCGGCGGTATTGTTCGCTCCGGCACGCCGATGATCACCGAGTCTTTCTATGTCCCGATTCCGGGGTTCACCGATGTCGGTCAACGTTCGGCGATCGTGGTGCCGCTGCGCACCGACGGCGAAACGCTCGGGGTGCTGGCCCTTGCCCGCAACCAGGACCAGCCGGCCTTCGACGAGAACGACCTGGACTTGGTGTGCGACTTCGCCAACCGCGCCGCGGTCGCGCTCATGGTGGCCACCCAACGCCAGGCCATGCGCGAACGCGACATCCTGGCCGACCGCGAGCGCATCGCCCACGACCTGCACGACCACGTCATCCAACGGCTGTTCGCCGCAGGACTTGACCTGCAGGGCACAATCGCCAGGACACGCTCCCCGGAAGTCATAGCGAGGCTGGACCGCACGGTCGACGAGCTGCAAAACGTCATCGCCGAGATCCGCTCCACCATCTTCCGGCTCAAATCCCGGTCAGCTCTCGACAGTGGTTTCCGGCAACGGATACAGCAAGTGGTCGACCGCTTGACCGAGAACCGCGACATCGTCTCCACAGTGCAGGTCGACGGGCCGATGATGATTGTCGGCGAAGAACTCGCCGACCACGCCGAAGCGGTGATCATGGAAGCCGTCAGTAATGCGCGCCGGCACTCCGGTGCTACCCGGCTCACCGTCAAGGTCAGCGCTGCTGACGCACTGAGCATCGTCATCACCGACAACGGCCGCGGAATCCCCGCCGGCAACCAGCGGCGCAGTGGACTCGCCAACATGCTGGATCGCGCGCAGCAGGTCGGCGGCAGCTGCGAGATCACCTCACCACCGGAAGGCGGCACCCGGGTGCACTGGACCGCTCCACTGACCGGTGGCTAGAGTGCGCGGCACCGGCTCAACTCGACGCGAGACCGTCGAGGGGCCAACGGTGCCGCTATGAAGGCCCAACGACTCCTGCCGGATCCTTCGAGCGGGTCATAATGTTACGTCGTGCCGGCCGGTTGACCGGCACACCGCTATCGGTGCGTTCGACAAGCCTGTCAGCCGAGCGGTTCGACAACTAACGATGCGTTTGGCGGGAGCACGAAATGCCGGAAACCAGGACGAGACACGCAATAGTGGTCGGCGTTGACGGATCGGCCGAATCCAATGCCGCCATAGCTTGGGCAACGCGCGAGGCGATTATGCGCAAGGCACCTATCACCTTGTTTCATGTGGTCACCCCGCTAGAAGTCGGATGGCCCGTCGGTCGGGGAAATGATGCTATCCCGGACTGGCAAAATGACGCGGCGCAGGAGGTCATCGCAGAAGCCCGCGGCATAGTCGACTCCAGCCGGGGTGGCGCATCGCTCGATGTTCGCTCCGAGGTGGCCTATTCCAAGGTTGCGCCGACGTTGATCGATGCCTCCAAAGACGCCTGGATGATCGTCGTCGGCAGTACGGGGTTAGGCGCCATTGGTCGCCTGCTGCTGGGCTCGGTGAGCACGAGCCTGATCCACCACGCGCATGGCCCGGTCGCGGTAATTCACACCGGTCAGGATTCCGCTCACGATGGGTCCGTGGTGGTAGGCATCGACGGTTCGGCTGCATCGCACAAAGCAACGGCGCTGGCCTTTGACGAAGCCTCCCGCCGAGGGGTGCAGCTGGTGGCGTTGCATGCCTGGAGTGACGTCGGGGGGTCTTCGATCCTCGGACTGGACTGGCGCGATTATTACGAACGGCAGGGACACGAAATCCTCGCCGAACGCCTTGTGCAATGGCAAGAACGATATCCTGATGTGCCTGTCCAGCGGCGTGTGGTCCATCAGCAGCCAGCCCGCGGGCTGCTGCAGGAGGCCGAGCAGGCTCAACTGGTGGTGGTGGGCAGCCACGGCCGTGGTGGATTCGCCGGTCAGCTTTTAGGGTCGGTCAGTTCCGCGGTCGCCCAGTCCGCGGGGATTCCGGTGATTGTCGTCCGCCCGCGGTTGACCGGAAAATCGTGACGGCTCCCCCTGCGGCACCCTCATGATTGTCAGTGTGAGGCCGGTCACGATCGACAGGCGGTATCACGACGCAGTCATCTTCGACTTTAGTGTGGTGACCGACACCGCGCCGATTCACGCCGCGGCATGCAAGACACTCTTCGGTTCGACGATTGCGCTGGTGCGCCGTCTTCGGGAATGCGGCATTGCCACGGCAGTCTATTCGGCCAGCCTCAACTGCGAGCGAGTCCTGCATGCTGCCGGTGTGGACGATCTCTTCGATGTACGTGTCGACGGCGTCGTTGCCGACCAGCTCGGGCTGCCCGGAAAACTGGATCCGGCAGTACTCGTAGCGGCGTCGAACCGACTGGGGGTACGGCCTGATCGTTGCGTGGTGGTCGAAGATACCGAAGCGGGTGTGCGTGCGGGCCGCGACGCTGGGGTCAGCCTGGTAATCGGTGTCGACCGGACCGGGCACGGCGATTCGCTGCTGTCGTGCGGTGCCGACACCGTGGTCGCCGGCCTCACCGAGGTCACGGTGCGAGGCGGCGATGCCGAGATCACGGCTCTCCCCGACATTCTGCAGGGCTGTGTCCCACTGAAGATGCTGGCCGGTGCTAGACGGCCGGTGGTCTTTCTCGACTTCGACGGCACACTCTCCGAGATCGTCGACGACCCTAGGTCGGCGACCCTGGTTGACGGCGCTGCGGCCGCGCTGGAGAGGCTGGCGGCTCAATGCCCGGTCGCCGTCGTCAGCGGCCGCGACCTGGGGGATGTCCGCGCCCGGGTCGGGGTAGGCGGCCTGTGGTTCGCGGGTAGCCACGGCTTCGAGATAGTCGGGCCCGATGGGTCCCGCCACCAAAATGCTGCTGCGGCGGCAGCTGTCGACCGGCTGGCGCAGGCTGCACTGCACTTGCGGGAGTCGTTGGCTGCTGTCGCGGGTGTCATGGTCGAGCACAAGCGCTTCGCCGTTGCCGTGCACTACCGCAATGTCGAAATCGAACTGACCGATGGTGTGATCGCGGCGGTGCGCAGGCTCGCACACAGCGACGGCTTTCGGGTTACCACCGGCCGCAAAGTCATCGAACTTCGCCCCAACATCGATTGGGACAAAGGAACAACGGCGAGTTGGATCCTGCAGCGCATTACCGCAGGCTATTCAGGGTCCGACGGACGGTTGCCCATCTATGTCGGTGATGACCTCACCGACGAGGACGCCTTCGATGCTGTGCGTTTCAACGGCGTGGGAATCGTGGTGCGCAACGACGAAGCGGGTAACCGGCCGTCTGCCGCCACATTCAGCCTCGACGGCCCCACTGCGGTTTGTGAATTCATTCGGCGGTTGACGGATGATCTCGGCGCCATGGCAGCAGAACCCGACCAATCGTGGTTCTTGGAGTTCGATGATTACGATCCAGACCACGAGCTGCTGCGCGAGGCATTGTGCACAGTGGGAAACGGCTACGTCGGGGTTCGTGGCTGCGCGCCAGAGTCGTCCGCAGGCACGGTGCACTACCCGGGTACGTATGCCGCTGGGGTTTACAACACGTTGACAGATCAGATCGCCGGGCGAATCGTCGAAAACGAATCTCTGGTCAACCTGCCCAACTGGCTGCCGGTGACCTTCCGGGTCGACGGTGGGGCGTGGTTCGACGTCGATCGAACCGAATTGCTGCAGTACCGTCAAACCCTCGACTTGCGCCGGGCGACGCTGAACCGCCAGCTGCGATGCCGAGACCCAGCAGGCCGTGTCATAAGGATGGACCAGCAGCGGTTCGCCTCCATGGACCAGCCGCACGTGGTTGCGATTCAGACCACCATCTGCGCCGAAAACTGGTCCGGAGTACTGGAATTCCGGTCAATGCTGGATGCGAACGTGAGCAACAACCTGGTGGACCGCTACCGCTCCTTGTCCAGCACGCACCTCACCGCATCGCGGCTGGCCGACGTACCGCCCGACTCGGTTCTGTTGCATACCCGAACTTCGCAGTCGGATCTGTCGATCGCACTGGCAGCCCGTACCACGGTGTGGTCCGACGGTGTCCCGATCGATACGCGATATCGGTTCATGCAGGAACCGGGCCGCTGTGGCCACCACATCGAGGTTAACCTGACCGCTGGGCAGACGGTGGTCCTGGAGAAGGTCGTGACCATCTTCACCGGCCGGGATGCGGCGATATCAGAGCCGGCCAGCAACGCGCAGCGCTGCCTGGGCGCGCTGGGAACGTATACCGATCTGCATCGCGATCACGTCCACGCCTGGAGAAGGCTCTGGGAGCAGTTCGATATCGATATGGCTGATAACACCGAATCGCTGCGGACCGTTCGACTGCACATGCTGCATTTGTTGCAGACCATTTCACCGCATACCACCGATCTGGATGTTGGGGTGCCCGCCCGGGGACTGCACGGCGAGGCCTATCGTGGCCATGTCTTCTGGGACGAGCTGTTCATCATCCCGCTGCTGAGCCTGCATCAGCCGAACCGGACGCGCTCGCTGCTGCACTATCGCTACCGGCGACTGCCCGAGGCGCGCCGGGCAGCACGCAGGGCGGGCTATCTGGGCGCAATGTATCCCTGGCAGTCGGCCAGCGACGGCAGCGAGGCAAGCCCGCAACTGCACCTCAATCCGCGGTCGGGTCGGTGGCATCCAGACCCCAGCTCACGCGCACATCACGTGGGTCTTGCCGTCGCGTACAGCATCTGGCAGCACTCCCAGGCCACCGACGACCGAGCCTACCTGCGCGAGTGCGGTGCCGAAATGCTGGCCGAGATCGCACGCTTCTGGGTGAGCCGGGCCAGCCTCGACGAGCACCGCGGCCGGTATGTGATCCGCGGGGTGATCGGGCCCGACGAGTTCCATTCGGGCTACCCGGGCCGACCGTACGACGGGATCGACAACAACGCCTACACCAACGTGATGGCGGTTTGGGTCATCATGCGCGCTATAGAGGCTCTTGATCGGTTGTCGCTGCGCGATCGGCTTGGTCTTCTGGAGAAGATTGGTCTGACAACCCAAGAACACGACCGGTGGCTTGACGTGAGCCGACGCATGTTCGTCCCTTTCCACGACGGTGTGATCAGCCAGTTCGAGGGCTACTCACAGCTGGCGGAACTGGATTGGGACCGCTACCGACAGCGGTACGGCAACATCCAGCGACTCGACCGCATCCTTGAGGCCGAAAACGACAGTGTGACCAACTACAAGGCATCCAAGCAAGCCGATGCGCTCATGCTGTTTTATCTGCTGTCGTCGGAGGAGTTGCTGGGCATTTTCGGCCGGCTCGGCTACCACTTCCGCCCGGAGCAGATCCCGCGAACAATCGATTACTACCTGGCGCGGACCTCGCACGGTTCAACCCTCAGCGCGGTGGTCCATTCATGGGTTCTCGCCCGCGCCAACCGGCACAATGCCCTGAACTACTTCGAACAGGTGCTGAAGTCCGACGTCGCCGACATCCAAGGTGGCACCACCGCGGAAGGAATCCATTTGGCGGCCATGGCAGGCAGCGTCGACCTGCTGCAACGGTGCTTCACCGGTCTGGAGGTGCGTAACGATCGGCTGGTCCTTGGCCCGCACTGGCCCGAACCACTCGACCCGCTCCAATTCACCTTCACCTACCGCCGGCACCGTCTTCACCTACGGATCAGCGGGCGAAGCGGCGTCCTTAGCGCCGAAGCGGGCGACACTGAACCGATCATGGTTGAATGCCGCGGGCGGATTCACCACCTCGGGCAAGGCCAAAGCATCACGATCGGGTAGCGGTGTCGGGGCAGCGTCCCCGGGAACTCCAGGTCCAGCCGGTGATCTGTGGGTCGTCCTCGCCGTGCTCGCGGGTGTAGTCACGCGCGGCCAGTCGCGCATCGGTCATCCGCTGTCGTAGCAGCGCGGCTCGGGTCGCGAGCCCGTCCACCCGGTCGATTACGTCCATGACCAAGTGGAAGCGGTCCAAATCGTTGAGCATCACCATGTCGAACGGTGTGGTGGTGGTGCCGTGTTCCCGGTATCCACGCACGTGGAATTCATCGTGGTTGGTGCGGCGATAAGTGAGTCGATGAATCAACCAGGGATATCCGTGATAGGCGAAGATGACCGGCTTGTCGCGGGTGAACAATGCGTCGAAGTCCTTGTCCGGCAACCCGTGCGGATGTTCGGACGCTGGCTGTAATCGCATGACGTCGACGACATTGACCACCCGTACCGCTAAGTCGGGGAGTTCCCGGCGCAGGATGTCGGCGGCGGCCAGGGTTTCCAGCGTCGGGACATCGCCGGCGCAGGCCAACACCACGTCGGGCTCGGCGGGCGCTGTGCTGGCCCAGTCCCAGATGCCCAGGCCGCGAGTGCAGTGTGCGATCGCCGCGTCGGTGTCCAAGTAGGCCAGTTCGGGTTGTTTGCCGGCGACGATGACGTTGACGTAGTCGCGGCTGCGCAGGCAGTGGTCGACCACCGACAGCAGCGTGTTGGCGTCCGGCGGCAGGTACACACGCACCACCTCAGCGCGCTTGTTGGCGACCAGGTCGATGAAGCCGGGATCCTGATGCGAAGCGCCGTTGTGGTCCTGGCGCCAGACGTGCGAGGTCAGCAGGTAGTTCAGCGACGCGATAGGCAGCCGCCAGGGCAGGTCGCGGCTGACCGACAGCCATTTGGCGTGCTGGTTGAACATCGAGTCGACGATGTGCACGAACGCCTCGTAGCAGTTGAACAGTCCGTGCCGGCCGGTCAGCAGGTAGCCCTCCAGCCAGCCCTGGCACAAATGCTCGGACAGGGCCTCCATCACCCGGCCGTCGGGGGAGAGGTGTTCATCGGTATCCAGGGTCTGGGATAGCCATACCTTGTTGGTGGATTCGTAGACGGCGTCCAGTCGATTGGATGCCGTCTCGTCGGGCCCCATGATGCGGAACCGGTCGGGGTTGCGGGCGATCACGTCGCGCAGGTAGGTACCCAGGATCCGGGTGGCCTCGTGCCATTCGGTAGCGGGTTGCGTCACTTTCACCGCGTAGTCGCGGAAGTCCGGCAGGTCCAGGTCATGCAGCAGCAGTCCGCCGTTGGCATGCGGGTTGGCGCTCATCCGCCGATCACCGTGCGGCGCAAGCGCCTTTATTTCGGGCCGCAGCCTGCCGCACCCGTCGAACAACTCCGCCGGCCGGTAGCTGCGTAACCATTCTTCGAGCTGTGCGCGGTGTTCGGGGTTATCGCGAGTCTCGGCCAACGGCACCTGATGCGCCCGCCAAGTGCCTTCCACCGGCTTGCCGTCAACTGTCGCTGGCCCGGTCCATCCTTTCGGGGTGCGCAGCACGATCATCGGCCATACCGGACGCTGGGTGTATCCGGTCTTTTCCCCACCACGCGCCGATTGCTGAATCGCCGCGATATCGTCGAAAGCGTTATCCATTGCGGCGGCTAGTTGTTGGTGCACATCGACCGCACGATGCCCGGAGCAAGTGATGGGCCGATACCCGTAGCCGCACAGCAGCGACTCCAATTCTGTATGGGGGATACGGTCCAGCACAGTGGGGTTGGCGAGCTTGTAGCCGTTGAGGTGCAGGATCGGCAGCACCGCGCCGTCGCGGGCTGGGTTGAGAAACTTGTTCGAGTGCCAGCTGGTGGCCAGCGGTCCGGTTTCGGCCTCCCCGTCGCCGATGACGCAGGCCACCACCAGGTCTGGGTTGTCGAACGCTGCGCCGTAAGCGTGCATCAAGGCGTAGCCGATTTCACCGCCTTCGTGGATGGATCCTGGGGTCTGGGCGGCGACATGGCTGGGAATTCCGCCAGGAAACGAGAACTGCCGGAACAACTTGCGCAGACCGTCGGTGTTCTCTTCGATGTCGGTGTACACCTGGCTGTAGGTACCGTCCAGATAGGCGTTGGCGACCAGCGCGGGAGCGCCGTGGCCCGGGCCGGTGACAAAGATGACGTCGACGTCCCGGTTTCGGATGATCCGATTCAGGTGCGCGTAGATCAGGTTCAGCCCCGGCGTGGTGCCCCAGTGTCCCAGCAAGCGGGGCTTGATGTGTTGCGGCGCCAATGGTTCGGTCAGCAGCGGGTTGTCCAGTAAATAAATCTGGCCTACCGACAGATAGTTGGCGGCACGCCAATAAGCATCGGTAAGGGCCAGTTCATCGTCGGAAAGGACCGACGGTACCGGCGTTGCCGCCACGTACTGCTGCGATGTCATCATGGATTCGTACCTCAATCGATTCATGCGATCGTGTGGCGATCAGGGAAGTATGCCATGTCGGCTCCTCTCATCCTTGCCGGGCGAGTTGACGCACATCAATCAGTCGAGCGATGTCGCGTGCGGTGATGATGCCGACAACCCGCCCGTCATCGAGGGCAAGGGCACGGCCACCCGTGGTCGGTGTGAGCCGGCCCAGTAGGGCGGTGACCGGTTCATGGGGCGCTGCGCCGGGTACTCGGTCCATCGGTATCGCTGCGTCTTGCAGCAGGGTCTGGGGACGCTGCGGGGGTGAAACGGAACGCAGCTGCGTCAAAGTGATTAGTCCCACCACCACCCCATCTCGGTTCACCACCGGGTAGGCGGAATGGCGATCGCCCAGTAGATAGCTTTGGATGAAATCCTCCACGGTGATCCAGCCGGGGACGGTACGTGGGTGTGGCGTCATCACGTCACCGACGCGTATGCCGGTAAGGGCCTGCCGCGTCAACACCTGGCTCTCTTCGTTGCGTGCCGCAACGAGCACGAACCAGCCGATGAACACCATCCACGCCCCGCCCACCAACCAGCCGGCGAGAAATTGCAGCAGACCCAGCGCGATCAGGGCGTAGGCGAGAATACGACCCCCGCGGGCCGCACTGACGGCGGCGCGCACCCGGTCACCATGTCGTTGCCACAGATAGGCGCGCAGGATTCGACCGCCGTCCAGCGGCGCACCGGGCAACAGATTGAATAAGCCCAGCACCAGGTTGATGCTCGACAGCCACCAAGCGACACCGACGATGATGTGCGCGACACCGAGTACATCAAGCACCCCCGCCAGGACGGCGATCACCGCCGCCAATCCCAGACTCACCGCAGGTCCCGACGCCGCGATCCGCAACTCTGCGCGCGCCGTCGGCGCTTCGTCACCCAGTCGGGTGACCCCGCCCAAGAGCCACAGCGTTATGCCCGAAACGTCAACGCCCGCGCGCCGAGCCGAGATGGCGTGCATCAACTCGTGAGCCACGAGCGATGCAAGCAGCGCCACCGCACCGCCCAGACCGGCCACCCAGTAAACCAGTGCCGAATGGCCAGGACTGGTGGTGGGCAGGGTTGAAGCCAGGCTCCACGTGAACAACCACAAGATGACCAACACGCTCCAGTGGATACGCAGCGAGATTCCGGCTATCTTGCCGATCGCGATTGTCTCACCCATGAGCTAGCCTTCGCTCAGTTCCGGACCACCAGCACCGAGCATCCGGCGTGGTCCGGAATGCTACGGGTAACTGGGCCCACGATCCGGGTGATGGTGTCGGCATCGGCTTCTCCGATGACGGCCAGTTCGACGGGTTCGTCGGTGTTGGCCAGGAACTCATTTAGTCCCCGCTTCATGAGGGTAACTCGAATACCTACATCGGGGTAGCGGGATGCCCAGTGCTCGATACGCTGGTCGAGCAGGCGGGCGTGCCGCCACGGCCGGGCTTCCAGCGCCAGTATCGCCGCATTGCGCAGATGCGCCTCCCTGAAGGCGTGTTCGAGCAGACTGTCGTTGCCGGGTAGGTCATCCACGGCTACTGCGATCCATCCGCATGCTGCTGCCGAAGCGTCGCGGTGGGTGCGGATGATCGCTACCGGGCAGTGCGCGCCGCTCGCCAGAGCGGTGGCGGTTGAGCCGAATAGCATGCGGCTGCAACACCCGATGCCGACCGAACCAACGCAAACCATTGCCGCATTGTGTGATTCGTGGATCAACGACCATCCAGGTGATCCACGTACCATCGCGGTTTCCACCTTCGCCGGCTCTGTGCCCGTGTGCAAAGCCGCGTCCGCTTCGCGTAGCACCGTCTCGGCGTACTCCACGCCCAGATCCGGGGCAGTCACAGAGGAGCTGGCTGTGCCCTGCTCGATGACATGGACCAAGCGCAGCGGAAGATCGCGGCTGCTGGCTTCGGCGACCGCCCATTTCGCTGCGCCGGTGGCCGCGTCCGAGCCGTCGATCCCGACGACGATCGACAACTTTGATTGCGGTTGGTTCATCACATCCTCCCGATCGCCGGTACCCTGACTCGATGCTATGGCGGACCGCCGGTCCCGGGGAGGGCCGTTTTGCCCTCGATTAGCGGGCGATGGTCCTTACCGGCACGGCTCACGGCCTCTTGGATGACCCCGCCGGCGCGTTCTGACCTTCGACCACCAAAAGTGCGGTCCTTTGGCCACTCCACGACCTGGTCACGCTGGTAAACACTCAACGCTATGGAGTTCACGACACACGCCGACGCGGTTGCGCCGAAAGCGGCCGAGGTGCCCTACGTCGACGCCTATGAAACGCACACCGGCGTCGTTGTCCTAGCTGGTGATCGGGCCTTCAAGGTTAAAAAGCCGGTGCAGACCGACTTCCTCGATTTCCGCACAGCAGCGCAGCGCGAGCGGGTGTGCGTGCGGGAAGTCGAACTGAACAGCCGACTTGCCCCCGACAGCTATGTCGGGGTCGCACACCTCAGCGACCCCACCGGTGCGCCCCCGGAACCGGTCATCGTGATGCGGCGCTACCACGACAACGATCGGCTGGCCTCGACGGTCAAGCATGGCCAACCCGTCGAACACGTGCTGGACAGCATCGCTCGCCTGCTGGCCCGTTTCCACGATCAAGCCCACCGCAGCCGGCGAATCAGCGCGCAGGGTAAGCCCGCCGCAATCTATCAACGCTGGTACGACAACTTCTCCACGCTGCGGCGCTACGTCGACACCGTTGTGACATCCGAGTCGCTGCGGCGTGTTCAGGGCCTTGCCAACGACTACCTTGCCGGCCGCGCGGGTCTATTCACCCACCGGATTGAGGAACGCTGCATCGTCGACGGCCATGCCGACCTGCTCGCCGAAGACATCTTTTGGGTGGACAACCGGCCGGTGCTGCTCGACTGCCTGGAGTTCAGCGACGAACTGCGCTATATCGACCGCATCGACGACGCCGCCTTCCTTGCGATGGACCTGGAATTCCTCGGACGCAAAGACCTCGCCGACTACTTCATGGACCGCTACGCCGCCTATTCGGGCGACACCTCGCCGTTGTCGCTGCGGGACTTCTACATCGGCTACCGTGCCGTGGTCAGGGCCAAGGTCGACTGTGTGCAGCTGACACAGGGCAAACCGGAGGCCGCAACGGCCGCGGCCCACCACATGGCCATCGCCCTGCGCCACCTCGAGAACGGTGCGATTCGGCTGGTGCTCGTCGGTGGCGGTCCCGGCACCGGGAAATCGACTCTGGCCCGGAAGCTCGCCGAACAGGTTGGGGCTGAGTTGCTCTCCACCGACGATGTACGTCGGGAACTGCGCGAATCCGGGAATATCAGCGGAGATCCGGGCATCCTCGACGCGGGACTCTACAACCCGGACAACGTCGTCGCCGTCTACGAGGCGATGCTGCATCGGGCGCGTCTGTGCTTGGGCAACGGTCACTCGGTCATCCTCGACGGCACCTGGCGCAATCCGCAGATCCGCGCGCTGGCGCACCGCCTGGCCGCCGAGAAGCACGCCGCGATTCTGGAGATCATGTGTGCGGCCCCGGTTAACGTCGCCGCCGAACGAATCAGAAGCAGGCCGGCGGGCAACTCCGAAGCGACACCGCAGATCGCCGCAGCGCTAGCCGCGCAAGACCTCGGGTGGGACACCGCGCACCGCATCGACACCTCCCAACCACTGGATCATTCCCTGGCCCTGGTCGAACAACTGTGGCGTGCTGCGATCCAGCCGTTGCGAGTGAGTGATCTTTAGTGGTCACGCGACTCGCACCCCATCTCGGGGTTGTTCGGCAGCCGTGCGGCTGCGTCCCTTCCGCGCTTCACCGCCACCTGCCGGACGAGGCCCGGTCTTACGGTCGGCTCCACGCTTAACGGCGGCCCCAACTGGGCCGACGACGCTAGATGTTTCCTCGTAGCGTGCGAGGTTGATCGCGGCGTTGTCGTCACGCTGATGAACGGGTGCCGAGCACGCATCGCATTGCCAGTGTTCGGCCCAGCCGATGTCTTGCACATGCCGGCAGGCGTGTCAGGTTTTCGACGACGGGAACCAGCGGTCGGCGATCACCAGCGCCGATCCGTACCAGCCTGTCTTGTACGACAGGTGCCGGCGCGGGGTACCCAGGGCTGCGTCGGACAGTCCGCGCCGTCTGGCGCGCGCCCCGGCCGGGCCCTTTTGTCGCAGCATTCCGGCCGCGTCCAGACCTTCGACAACGATGCGGCCGTGGGTTTTGGCCAATCGTGTTGTCAGGACGTGCAGGTGGTGGGTGCGGACATCGTTGACCCGGCGGTGCAGCCGGGACATCTCGGTGGTGCGCTCACGATACTGTCGTGAGCCTAACGTGGCGCGCGACCGTGCGCGGCTGACGTGCCGCAACTCGCGCAACGCAGTATCAAGCGGGCGAGGATTCGGCACTCGTTCAAGCACTGTGCCGTCAGCGTCTGCGACGGTGGCCAGACGCCGCACACCCACATCGACACCCACCCGTGAATCAGGAAGGGCCACCCGCGGCTGCTGGGGGCGCTGGACGAGCATCCGCACACTCGCGTCCAGCCGGGTACCGTTGCGGCGCAAGCTGATTGCCAGCACCCGCGCCCGGCCCGCACGGATCAGGCGTTCAATCCGGCGGGTGTTCTCGTGCGTGCGGACGGTGCCGATGACCGGCAGCGTGAGGTGCCGCCGGTCGGGCTCGACACGCATCGCTCCGGTCGTGAACGACACACGATCGGCGTCGCGTCCCTTCTTCTTGAAACGGGGGAAATCCATCGGTTTGCCGTCGCGTTTGCCTGACCGGGAACTCTGCCAGTTCCAGTACGCGTCAACCGCGCCGTCGATCCCGTCGGCGTAGGCCTCTTTCGAGCATTCCGGCCACCACACGACACCGGTCTCGGTGTTGACGCACACGTCGTCCTTGACGCTGTTCCAGCGTTTGCGCAGCACCCGCAGCGACGGCTTCGCCGACTCGGTGCCATCTGCGTGCCACGCCTCGATGTCGGCTTTCAGCGCCGCGACGGTCCAGTTGTAGGCCTTGCGACGAGCACTGAAATGGCGCGCCAACGCGCGAGCCTGGTCCTCGGTCGGGTCGAGCGTGAACTTGAATGCTTGTACCGCCCAGCCCTCAGGAATCTCGAATTTCGCCACCTCAGGCCGCCTCAGGTTCCCCGGCGTTAGCCGCCGCAGCGACGGCACGCTGAGCACGGTCGGCAGCAGCGCGTTTGCCGCAGAGCCGAGCACACATACTGGTGAGGATCTCGGTCACATCACGCACCAGGTCATCGTCGACCTCGGCTGAGTCGACCACGGCCAACTCGCGGCCCTGGGCAGCGAGTGCGGCCTCGACATATTCAGAGCCGAACCGGCAGAACCGATCCCGGTGCTCCACCACGATCCGGCCCACAGACGGGTCGCGCAGCAACGCAAGGAACTTGCGCCGATGCCCGTTGAGTGCCGAACCGACCTCGGTCACGACCTTGTCGACCGGGATCTGTTCGGCCGTGGCCCACGCGGTCACCCGCGCCACCTGCCGATCCAGATCAGCTTTCTGGTCCGCTGACGACACCCGCGCGTACACCGCCGTCCGCCCGTGCCCGGCCGTCTCGGCCGCCGTATCGTTCACGAGGATCAGCCGACCTACTCGTTGCGCCGGAACCGGCAACAGCCCGGCGTGAAACCAGCGATACGCCATCACCCGCGCAACACCGTTGCGCTCAGCCCACACCGCCAGATTCATATCTCCGTTCCTATAGCACACCACCGACAACCAACGACCACTCAACCCGCAACAGCTGGCAACCCCCGTATGGGTACGCCAGCACCCATGTGTCACTCCCTGGCAGCGGTCACGGATCTACCCAGGTTTAGACGATTACGCGGGCATCTTCGATGAGTCAACGACTTTTGGACATAACGCCATAACATCGCATATAGTCTCGCGCTGGATGCGTGAGGTTGGCCGTACCAGCTGAACGGGGGGCATGGATAATGGTGTCTTTTCGATTTGTCGTGCCGCCCTGGATACGCTGTCGTGGGTTGGGCTGGCGCTCGCCGATCCCAACGATTACCGGTCTGAGAAGCGTGTGCATGGATTGGTCCGAACGCGCGGGAGCTTACGGGTGGAGTTCCGGAGAGAGTCTGATTCGAAAAGTCGAAAGATGGGGGTAGCTGCGTGATTCAGGTCGAATTGCTCCGGAGTATGGCATATGGTTCCGGGTCAGACGAGGCGCTGTGCCGGCCGGAACAACGAGGGGGTTCGCGTCGAGGCGGGGTGCGTGATGCCCTGGTGAGTTCCGGCACTGCGGTAGCGGCGTTTTCGGTGTTCGGATTGTCACCGTTGGCGGGTGCGCCGCCGGCCCGTGCGGATTTCGAAGAACTATTCGAGCCGATGATCGCTGCCATCGATTCGGCAGCTAGTGGCTTTGATTTGCCAGGTTTGTCGTCGCCAAGTGCGTTGCCGTTGGATGGCGTCGCTGACGTGTTGGCCGCGGGCGCCAGTCCAGAGTCGCTGACGGGTGGTCCGTTGGCGGCGATCGATGCTCTCCTCGTGCGGGCCGACAGCGTGATCAACCTGGCGGCTACCGGGTTGATCGGCCACGATGTGATCGGTAACGGCAGTGACGCTGGGTTGTTGTCCGGCGGCGGGGGTGCTGGCAGCGCAGCGACAAATGCGATGGCCTCGGTCGATTCGGGGGCAACAGCCAGCAGCGGTGGTGACGGCGTTGACGGGTCGTATGTGGTGACGTCGCAATGGAATAATGGCTTCACCGGAGATTACACGATCACGAATACGGGTACGACTCCGATCACGAACTGGCAGGCTCAGTTTGACTTGCCGGCCAGTGAGTCGATAACGAATATGTGGAACG
>NZ_JBYCKY010000306.1:0-5792 GCF_057473605.1 Mycobacterium sp. TH-M82
AACCTCTCAGGCCCGAAGGACCGCGCGAAGACGACGATGCCTCTGGAAAGCGGTGGCGACCGGCAGCGGTCTTCACCCGCCGATGGGGAAAGGCCACCTGCGGCTCTGTTTGCAGCGGCTGAAGCTCTCAGGCGCCCGGCGCACGGGTGAAGACAGAGGGGGAGGGCCCGCCAGTGGGTGCTGGGCCCTGCCCGTGTCGCCCGTGCTGCCCATGTCAGGAGTTTCTCCGATGCCCGACCCCACCGAAGCCCGCCTGAACTTTGCCGACCGGCACATCGGTCCGGACCACCGCGACATCGCCACGATGCTCACCGCCATCGGGGTCGATTCGCTCGACGACCTAGCCGCCAAGGCCGTCCCGGCGGGCATCCTGGACCCGCTCACCGGCACGGATGCAGCTCCCGGGCTGGACCGGCTGCCGCCGCCCGCCAGCGAGGCCGAGACGCTGGCCGAGTTGCGCACGCTGGCCGACACCAACACCGTCGCGGTGTCGATGATCGGTCAGGGTTACTACGACACCTTCACCCCGCCGGTGTTGCGACGCAACGTCATGGAAAACCCGGCCTGGTACACCGCCTACACCCCGTATCAACCGGAGATCAGCCAGGGCCGGCTGGAGGCGCTGCTGAATTTCCAGACCATGGTCGCCGACCTGACCGGCCTGGAGGTGGCCAACGCGTCGATGCTCGACGAGGGCACCGCCGCCGCCGAGGCGATGACGCTGATGTACCGCGCGGTGCGGGGTGATTCTGACCGGCTGGTCGTCGACGTCGACGTGTTTACCCAGACCGCTGCGGTGCTGGCCACTCGCGCGCAGCCACTGGGCATCGAGATCGTCACCGTGGATTTGGCCAACGGGCTGCCGCAGGGCGAGTTCTTCGGTGTCATCGCCCAGCTGCCCGGGGCCAGTGGGCGGGTCACCGACTGGACCACGGTGGTCGAGCAGGCGCACGACCGGGGCGCGCTGGCGGCGATCGGAGCCGATCCGCTGGCGCTGACCCTGATCACCCCGCCCGGGGAGATCGGCGCCGACGTCGCGTTCGGCAGCACCCAGCGATTCGGCGTGCCGATGGGATTCGGCGGTCCGCACGCCGGCTACCTCGCGGTGCACGCCCGCCACGCCCGCCAGCTGCCCGGCCGGCTGGTCGGGGTGTCGGTCGACATTGCGGGAAGGGGGGCGCTGCGATTAGCGCTGCAAACCCGTGAACAGCACATCCGCCGGGACAAGGCGACATCGAACATCTGCACCGCGCAGGTGTTGCTGGCGGTGATGGCCGCGATGTACGCCAGCTACCACGGTGCCGACGGGCTGGCCGCGATTGCCCGCCGGGCGCACGCTCATGCCGGACAGATCGCCGCCGCGCTGGGTGATGCGTTGGTGCACGACACCTACTTCGACACGGTGCTGGCCCGGGTTCCCGGCCGCGCCGACCAGGTGATCGCCGCGGCGAAGGCGCGTGGCATCAACGTGTGGCGGGTCGACGGCGACCACGTGTCGGTGTCCTGCGACGAGACCACCACCGACGCGCACGTGGCAGCGGTGCTCGACACTTTCGGCCTGCCTGTCGCGACGTCGGTGCCCACCGGTGACGACAGTTTGGGGACCATACGCACCTCGACGTTTCTGACCCATCCGGCCTTCACCGAGCATCGCACCGAGACATCGATGATGCGGTATCTGCGCACCCTGGCAGACAAGGATATTGCGTTGGACCGCAGTATGATTCCGCTGGGCTCGTGCACCATGAAACTCAACGCCGCCGCCGAGATGGAGCCGATCACCTGGCCGGAGTTCGCCCGGCAGCATCCGTTCGCGCCGGCCGGCGATACACCGGGGCTGCGGCGGCTCATCGATGACCTGGAATGCTGGCTGACTGCGCTGACCGGCTACGACGCCTGCTCGCTGCAGCCCAACGCCGGTTCTCAGGGCGAGTATGCGGGCCTGCTGGCGGTTCGTGCCTACCACGCCAGCCGCGGGGAAGGCCACCGCGACGTCTGCCTGATCCCGTCCAGCGCGCACGGCACCAACGCCGCGTCGGCGGCCCTGGCCGGGATGCGGGTGGCCGTGGTGGGCTGCCGGGAGAACGGGGACGTCGACCTCGACGATCTGCATGCCAAGCTCGGTGAGCATACCGGCCGGCTGGCGGCGCTGATGATCACCTACCCGTCCACCCACGGTGTCTACGAGCAGGACATCGCCGAGATCTGCGCGGCCACCCACGATGCCGGCGGCCAGGTCTACGTCGACGGCGCCAACCTCAACGCACTGGTGGGCCTGGCCCGGCCGGGCAGGTTCGGCGGCGACGTCAGCCACCTGAACCTGCACAAGACGTTCTGCATTCCGCATGGCGGCGGCGGGCCCGGCGTCGGACCGCTGGTGGCTCGCTCGCACCTGGCGCCGTTTCTACCGGGCCACCCGCTGGCCCCGGAATTGGCGACCGGGCGGCCGGTGTCGTCGGCGCCGTACGGGTCGGCGTCGATCCTGCCGATCACCTGGGCCTACCTGAAGATGATGGGCGGCGCCGGGCTGCGGCGGGCGTCGCTGACCGCGATCGCGTCGGCCAACTACATCGCCCGCCGGCTGGGCGAGTACTACCCGGTGCTCTATACCGGTGCGAACGGCATGGTCGCCCACGAGTGCATTCTCGATCTGCGGCAAATCACCGCGTCCACCGGTGTAACGGTCGATGATGTGGCCAAACGGCTGGCGGACTACGGCTTTCACGCTCCGACGATGAGCTTCCCGGTGGCGGGCACGCTGATGGTTGAGCCGACCGAAAGCGAGAGCCTGGCCGAGGTTGACGCGTTCTGCGCGGCGATGATCGCCATCCGCGGCGAAATCGGCCGGGTCGGCGCCGGAGAATGGCCATCCGACGACAACCCGCTGCGCGGCGCGCCGCACACCGCCGCGTGTCTGCTCGCCGACAAGTGGGAACACCCCTACACCCGCGAAGAGGCCGCCTACCCACTGGGCACGGCATTCCGGCCCAAGGTGTGGCCGGCAGTGCGGCGCATCGACGGAGCCTACGGCGACCGCAACCTGGTCTGCTCGTGCCCGCCGATTCAGGCCCTGCCCTGAGGTCAGCTGTGGTCAGCTGGTCAGCTGTCGTCAGCTCAGCAGTGTGCTCAGCGCGGCGGCCAGTTCCGGTGAGTTCGACCCGGCGACACTGAGGTAGCTGCCGCCGGACAGTCGGGCGACGGCCTGCCAGGTCGACTGGTCGGGGTCGTCGCCGAAGTCGATGACGTTGACGGCGACAGGGCGCTCGGGGTCGACGCTCTGGCGGATGAAGTCCTGCAGGCCGGTAGCGCCCAGCGTCTGGTCGCTGTGCGGTCCGGAGGTCAGCACCAGCACGGAATTACTCTGGCCGGCGAGGTAATTGGCAAGTGCCTGGTTGTAGACCAGGCGCAGCGTCGTGAACGACACCGCACCGCCGGACGTCGAGGTCAGGTGATTCAGTTCGGCGACCAGTGCGGCGGCCCGGGGCTCTCCGTCCACCGGGTCGGCCAGTGGGCCGGTGGAGACCACCGAGCGGCCCTCGGTGGCGTCGAAGGTCCACAGACCCACCGTGGCGTTGGACGGCATGGTCTGAATTTGGCGCTCCAGCGCGGAAACAACATTGGTCAGCCCGGTGTCGGCGCCCTCGCTGGTGGCCATCGACTGGTCCAGCATGATGGTGACGGCGGCGCTGGTGGCCGGCGCGGACAGCACGCTGGCCAGCGTGGTGCGCAGCGCATCGTCGCTCACCGACAGTGTTCCGGGCAACAACGCGAAACTGGTGACGTCACTCTTCGGCGGTGCGATGCCCTGGACCCGGAACCCGGCTTTGGCCAAGTCCGCCAGCTGGTCGGGTTTGTGGACGAAGCGGGCGAACTCGCTGGCGGCGCCGATCTGCTCCGGCGACAGCCACCCTCCGCTGAGCAACACCGTCGGGTAGTCGGCGACCGCGGCCGGCCCCGGCGGTAGCCACGAACCCAGTGTGCCGGCGGCGTCGGCCACCGACTCGCCCCGGGAGAACACCTGTTGTTCGGTGGTGACCACCGCGTGCACCGGCGCGGTTGCCGGATTAGCCGGCCTTAGCAGCGTGTTCAGCGCCTCGGCCAACGTATTGTCCGCCAGCTTGGGCTGCGCGTCGACCAGGGTGCGCAACGCCGGGATGCCCGCGCTGGCCGGTGCACCGGGCGGCGTGGAAGCCGACGCGACCGCCTCGGCGGCGAGGAACACGGCGTCGGCGTTGCCGTCCACCGGCAGCGCCAGCCGCAGCGACCCCCAACCGGGTAGGTGCACCCGGGCCAACCCATCGTCATCGCTTTGCAGAATGGGTAATGTCGCCCAATTCTGTTGTGTAAGCGCGGGTTTAAGTTCAGGCCGTACAGCGAGCAACACCGGGGAGGTGACCAGGGAGCGGCTGTCACTGACGGTCTGCTGGCCGGCGGCGGCCTGGAGCCGCAACGCCGAGACCGAGCTGCCCGGGATCCACAACGCCGGTCGTTCACCCAGCTGGCCCGGCCAGTCGCCGATGAAGCCGCCGACGACGGCGCCCGAGTCCGCGGGTTTGACCTGTACCGACACGCAGCGGTCACCGACGGGCTTGGCCGATTTGTTGAACTGGCCGGCGAATTCGCTGATGTGATCGGAGATCGACGGATCCGCGACGACGGCGACCGTCAGCTGGCCGGCTATGCAGCGCCCGGCGGCGCTGCTGGAGCGGTGGGACAGCGAATTGCCGAAGAATCGCCACAGGATCACCGTGCCCACCACGACGATCACCGCAACCAGGGTGGCAATCACGCCGGTGCTGACACCGCGCCGCCCGGCTTCGGTGCGGTGGCCGCCCCGCGACTCGCTGCGATGACTGGCCGGCGACGGTGCCTCCCGGGTGTCGCCGGTGTCGCCGGCATGGTGGTCGTCATCGGTTTCCGGGGTCTCGGGGGTGTGGTCGATTGGCCTGTCGGAGAACTCATCCGGCCCGCGAATGCTGTGCCTACCCATGGCGATGAGTGTGTCGGCTAGCGGCGAGCATCGTCACCGGCTCGACCCGATGGGTAAGCCTTGAACTCACGACGGGCTCGATGCAGGATCGGCTCGGTGTAGCCGTTGGGTTGCGCGGTCCCGGACAAGATCAGCTCCTGCGCGGCGGCGAACGCGATGCTGGTCTCGAAATCGGGTGCCATCGGCCGATAATCCGGGTCTCCGGCGTTCTGCCGGTCCACCACCGGAGCCATCCGCTCCAGGCTCGACCGCACGTCCTCGACGGTGATCACCCCGTGGCGCAGCCAGTTGGCCAGCAGCTGCGAGGAGATCCGCAGGGTCGCACGGTCTTCCATCAGGGCCACGTCGTGAATGTCGGGCACCTTCGAGCAGCCCACACCCTGGTCGACCCACCGCACCACGTACCCGAGAATCGACTGGCAGTTGTTGTCGACCTCCTCACGGATCTCCTCCGGCGCCCAGGCCAGTTCCCCGGAGAGCGGAATGGTCAGCAGCTGTTGCAGCGTGGTGCGGGTCTTGCCGGCGAGCTCACGCTGCACCGCGAACACGTCAACCTGGTGGTAGTGCATGGCGTGCAGGGTGGCCGCGGTCGGTGACGGCACCCAGGCGGTGCTGGCACCGGCACGAGGGTGGGCGATCTTCTGGGAGACCATGTCCGCCATCAACTCGGTCATGGTCCACATGCCCTTGCCGATCTGAGCGTGACCGGTCAGGCCGGTCGCCAGGCCGACGTCGACGTTGGCGTCCTCGTAGGCCAGGATCCACGGCTGGGTCTTCATGGCGGCCTTGCGCACCATCGGCC
>NZ_JBYCKY010000307.1:0-2291 GCF_057473605.1 Mycobacterium sp. TH-M82
GCGCGAGGCTGGACAAGGATCCGCGTGCGGTCGCGGCCATGTTCGACGCGGTGGCACGTCGCTATGACCGCACCAACACGGTTTTGTCGCTGGGCCGGGACCGGTATTGGCGGCGGGCCACCCGGTCGGAGTTGCGTCTGCGGCCCGGGGAGCAGGTGCTGGACCTCGCTGCCGGGACTGCGGTCTCGACGGTGGAACTGGCGCGCTCGGGTGCCTGGTGTGTGGCGGCGGACTTCTCGGTCGGGATGCTGGCGGCGGGCAGCCGGCGCGACGTGTCGAAGGTCGCCGGTGACGCCACTCGGCTGCCGTTTTCCGACGGCGTGTTCGACGCGGTCACCATCAGTTTCGGGCTGCGCAACGTCGCCGAGCCCGACGCGGCGCTGCGCGAGATGGCGCGAGTCACTCGCCCCGGCGGGCGGCTGGTGGTGTGCGAGTTTTCCACCCCGCCCAATAGGTGGTTCGCCACCGCGTACAAGGAGTACCTGATGCGGGCGCTGCCGCCGGTCGCCCGCGTGGTGTCTTCCAACCCGGACGCCTACGCCTACCTCGCCGAGTCGATCCGGGCCTGGCCCGACCAGGCAGCGCTGGCGCAGCGGATCGAGCGGTCCGGCTGGTCGGCGGTGCGGTGGCGCGACCTCACCGGCGGCATTGTCGCCCTGCACGTCGCCACCCGGTAGCTCCAGGGTTGTCAGCTGAATGGACGTCGACGGTCGATCAGCCGGGACGCCCGTCCGCTTCCGCGCCACACCCGCGCCACCGCATCGGCGTCGTCGTCGGTGACCAGGTTGGCCATCACCCGCACGGCAATGCCCATCAGTGCCGTCGAGCGCATCGCCAGCGGGCCGACGCTGGGCAGAAACCGCGGGAAGGTCAGCAGCAGCGCCAGGCGGCGGGCCACCGAGAACCCGCGGGCGTAGCGATGCTGCAGCACCGCCGGCCATGCCCGCGACACATCGGCGGCCCCCAGCAGTTCGCTGGCCAGCCGCCCGGTCTCCAGTCCGTAGTCGATGCCCTCGCCGTTCAAAGGGTTGACGCAGCCGGCGGCGTCGCCGGTCAGCATCCAATTCGGCCCGGCCACCCCCGACACCGCACCGCCCATCGGTAGCAGCGCGCTCGCTGCAGCCCGCACCGGCCCGTCGAACCCCCACTCGTTGCGGCGCAGATCCGCGTAGTAGCCCAGCAGCGGCCGCAGCGCCAGGTCGGCGGGCCGCTTCGCGGTCGCCAGGGCACCCACGCCGATGTTCACCTCGCCGTTGCCCAGCGGGAAGATCCAGCCGTAGCCGGGCAGCACCTTGTCCTTGGAGCCGTCGGGGGAGCGCAGCTCCAGATGCGACGTCAGCCACGGCTCGTCGCTGCGCGGTGAGGCCAGATATCCGCGGGCCGCGACCGCGTACACCGTCTCCTGATGCCACTGCCGGCCCAGCGCCCGGCCCAGCGGTGAGCGGGCGCCGTCGGCGACGATCAGTTGCCGGCAATCCACCCGCGCTCCGCCGGCGAGCTCCACCGAGCGCACCCGGCCGGACGAGTCACGGCGCACGCCGACAGCTTTGCGCCCCAGCAACATCCGAGCACCGGATGCTTCGGCCAGCTTGCGAATCCGTTCGTCCAGTTCGGTGCGCGGCACCGCGCTGCCGGTCGACGGGAACGCTCGCCCCGGCCAGTCCACCTGCACCACGCCGCCGAAGCCGGTCATCCGCAGACCCCGATGCCGGATGTGAGCGTCCAGCCAGTCGCCGAGGCCCAGCAACTCCAGCTCGGCGACCGCGCGGGGGGTCAGCCCGTCGCCGCAGGGCTTGTCGCGGGGAAAGCTCGCCGCGTCGACCACCAGCACGTCGCGCCCCGCGCGGGCGGCCCAGGCGGCCGCCGCCGACCCGGCCGGCCCGGCGCCGACGACCACCACGTCAGCCACGTCAGCCACGTTAGCCAGCACATCGGCCCCGGTGTCCACGCTCACCAGTATGTTGGAGCTGTGCGGACACCGGCGAGCGTGGTGGTGGGCCTGGATTTCAGCGACGTCGGCGACTCGGCGTTCGCCGCCGGCGTCCGCGACGGGGTGGCCCGCATCGAAGAGCTGATGGACACCGAACTGCGCGGCGGCGACGAGCTGATGACCGAGGCGGTAACGCACCTGTTCACCGCCGGCGGCAAACGGTTCCGGCCGCTGTTCACGGTGCTCTCGGCCCAGTTGGGGCCGCAACCGGACGCCTGGCAGGTGACGGTCGCCGGCGCGGTCATCGAACTGGTGCACCTGGCCACGCTCTATCACGACGACGTGATGGACGAGGCGGAGC
>NZ_JBYCKY010000308.1:0-4689 GCF_057473605.1 Mycobacterium sp. TH-M82
ATCGACGCTCCTTCGGTGCTCGTGGTGGCTTCGGCGCGGGCTGTGCGCCGAAGGTCAATCGGTGCTGCTCGTGGTGTTTGTCGGTGACTGGTATGTGGGTGATATGTGAGTGGTGCAGACATAGCCTCCGTTGGCGATGGTGCCCAGCCGCAGGACGCGGGTGCCGAGCACCTCGGCCATGGCCTGCCGTTCGGCCTGGCACAGCTCGGGAAATTCTTTGGCGACGTCGGCCACCGGACAGTGATGCTGAAGGATCTGCACCCCGTGCAGCTGTCCGTCCAGCCGCGCGGTGGTTGCCGCGTACCCGGCTTTGGTCAACGCGACCGTGATCTGCTCCGCGGTCGCCTCGACATCGGCGTCGTCGCTGTTGGCGACCGGTTTGACGCCGGCCAGGATGGTGTCGATCCGGCGCCGGGCGAACGCGCAGACCGCGTCCTCGCCGCCGATCTCACGCAGCTGGTGCATCGCCGCCAACGCCAGGTCGTCGTAGCGATGGGCAAGCTTGCCACGGCCGGCTGCGGTGAGCCAGTAGCGCTTCGCCGGCCGTCCGCGCCCCACCTGCTGGCAGGCTTGCGCCGCGTGCGCCTCGGCGTCACCGATCTCGATCAGCGCATCCAGGTGGCGCCGCACACCGGCAGCCGACAGGCCCAGGCGGCTGCCGATCTCGCCGGCGGTGATGGGCCCGGATTCCATCAGCAGCTGCACCACCGCGCTGCGGGTACCGCCCTCGCGAGCCGCGTGCGCGGCAGCTGCCCGCCGTTCGTCGACCACAGCCGCACCGCCGGGGCGCGCCCCGGCGGCTTCGACCGTGGACTTCATCCGGGCTCCGATTTTCACAACACCAGTGTGACGCAATTCCGGTGACCGGTCTAGGCAGGCTGGCCTCAAATCAGGACGGATTGCAGTTGCGCTGCTCACACCGTCACATACCTAGCTGGCCGTCGTTGCCCAGCGCGGGGGCAACGGGTTGCCGCGCACCCGGCACCCGGCAACCGCCCCGTTACGCTGCTTTACCCTGCTTTACGCTGCTTTAGTGGCAGCCCGACAACATCCGCTGAGCACGTCGATTGCCCGCTGGCATGGCGACGAGCGGACGGTGGGTTCACCGCTCAACGACGCCGAACTGGTCGTGCTGCTGCGCACCCGGCTGTTCGGCGCCGCCGGCACCATCCTGATGGCGATCGGTGCGCTGGGCGCGGGCGCCCGGCCGGTGGTGCAGGACCCCACGTTCGGGGTTCGACTGCTCAACCTGCCGTCTCGGCTGCAGACGGTGTCGTTGACGATGACCACCACCGGAGCGGTGATGATGGCGCTGGCCTGGCTGATGCTGGGCAGGTTCGCGTTGGGTTCCCGGCGTATGTCGCGCAGCCAACTTGACCGCACGCTGCTGCTGTGGATGTTGCCACTGCTGGTGGCGCCGCCGATGTACAGCAAAGACGTGTACTCCTACCTTGCGCAGAGCCAGATCGCCCGGCTGGGCCTGGATCCCTACCGGGTGGGGCCCGCGTCGGCGCTGGGCCTCGACCACGTGTTCACCCTTTCGGTGCCCAGCCTGTGGCGGGAGACCCCGGCGCCCTACGGGCCGCTGTTTCTGTGGATCGGCCGTGGCATCTCGGCGTTGACCGGCGAGAACATCGTGGCAGCGGTGCTGTGCCACCGGGTGGTGGTGTTGATCGGGGTGGGCCTGATCGTGTGGGCCACGCCGCGGTTGGCGGGACGCTGCGGGGTGGCCGAGGTCAACGCACTGTGGTTGGGAGCGGCCAACCCGCTGCTGCTCATGCATCTGGTCGCGGGCATCCACAACGAGGCGTTGATGCTCGGACTGATGCTGACCGGCACCGAGTTCGCGCTGCGTGGAATCGAGTCTTCGCGATCACTGGTGCCGGTCTGGCAGGCCTTAGTGCGGCCGGCCCGGTGGCGGGACTGGGCGCCGCTGGCCGAACTGCTGGTAGGCGTGGTGCTGATCACGATGTCGTCGCAGGTGAAGTTGCCGTCGCTGCTGGCCCTGGGTTTTGTCGCGATGGCACTGGCCCGCCGCTTGGGTGGCAGGCTGCAGGGGTTCCTGCTGGCCAGTGGCGAGACGGCGGGGTTGGCGCTGGCGGTGATGGTCGTCATCGGCTCGGCCAGCGGACTCGGATTCGGCTGGATCTACACCCTGGGCACCGCCAACGTCGTACGCAGTTGGATGTCCCCGCCGACGCTGCTGGCGCTCGGCACCGGGCAGGCGGGAATCTTGCTGGGCCTGGGCGACCACACCACCGCAGTGCTGTCGCTGACCCGCGGGATCGGGGTGTTGATCATCGCGGTGCTGGTCAGCTGGCTGCTGCTGGTAGTGCTACGCGGACGCCTGCACCCGGTCGGGGGGCTCGGCGTCGCCCTGGCGGTCACGGTGCTGCTGTTTCCGGTGGTGCAGCCCTGGTATCTGCTGTGGGCGGTCATCCCGCTGGCCGCGTGGGCGACCCGCCCGGGTTTCCGGATCGCGGTGATCTGCGTGACGATCGTGGTGGGGATCTTCGGCCCGACCGCCAACGGCGACCGGTTCGCGTTGTTTCAGATTGTGGACGCCACCCTGGCCAGCACCGTCACGGTGCTGCTCTTGATCGCGCTGACCCGCACCCACCTGCCCTGGCGCGGCTTTCGCATCGGTCCGGCCCAACCCGACGGCGTTCGAGCTGCGGCGTCGGTTCAAGCGCCGGTGCAGGTCCGGCCGCCTGCCGCCGTGCCCGGCGCTTACGCTGATTCCCCGTGAGTCCGCAATCGGACGTCTCGGTGCGGTTGCGGGGCGTGTGCAAACGATACGGTCCGACTACCGC
Source organism: Mycobacterium sp. TH-M82 (assembly GCF_057473605.1). Classification (NCBI taxonomy): domain Bacteria; kingdom Bacillati; phylum Actinomycetota; class Actinomycetes; order Mycobacteriales; family Mycobacteriaceae; genus Mycobacterium; species Mycobacterium sp. TH-M82. Next base: position 2,814 of record NZ_JBYCKY010000308.1, read on the forward strand.
GGTCGCCGACCTCGATCTCGAAGTCCACACCGCCGAGGTGTTCGCGTTGCTGGGCCCGAACGGCGCGGGCAAGACGACGACGGTCGAAATGTGCGAGGGTTTCGTACGCGCCGACGCCGGGACCATCGAGGTGCTCGGGCTGGACCCGGTCACCGACAACGCGCGGCTGCGGGAACGCATCGGGGTGATGCTGCAGGGCGGCGGCGCTTACCCTGCAGCACGGGCCGGTGAGATGCTCAAGCTGGTCTCCGCCTATGCCGCCAACCCCCTGGACCCGCAGTGGCTGCTGGCCACGCTGGGCCTCACCGACGCTGCGCACACCACCTACCGGCGGCTCTCCGGTGGCCAGCAGCAGCGGCTTGCGCTGGCCTGCGCGCTGGTCGGGCGGCCCGAGCTGGTCTTCCTCGACGAGCCGACCGCCGGCCTGGACGCGCACGCCCGACTGCTGGTGTGGGAGCTGATCGACGCGCTGCGCCGCGACGCCGTGACGGTGGTGTTGACCACCCACCAGCTCAGGGAGGCCGAGGAGTTGGCCGATCGGCTGCTGATCATCGACCATGGCAGGGCGGTGGCCGCCGGCACCCCCGCTGAGCTGACCCGCGCCGGCGCCAAGGGCCAGTTGCGATTCACCGCGCCGCCCCGTCTCGACCTGTCGCTGCTGGCGACGGCGTTGCCCGAGGGGTACACCGCCACCGAGGTGCTGCCCGGCCAGTACCTGGTCGAGGGTCCGGTCGACCCGCAGGTGTTGGCGACGGTCACCGCGTGGTGCGCCCGCCTGGATGTGCTCGCCAACGACCTGCGGGTGGAACAGCGCAGCCTGGAGGATGTGTTTCTGCAGCTGACCGGTGGGGAGCTGCGGTGACCATCGCTGCCGGCGGCCGGCACTTCCCGCCCGGAACGTTCGCCCCCGACCCACGGCCCAACACGGTTCCGCGGATGCTGGCCGCACAGTACCAACTGGAATTGACGCTGCTGCTGCGCAATGGCGAGCAGCTGCTGCTGACCATGTTCATCCCGGTCACGTTGCTGGTCGGGCTCACACTGCTGCCGCTCGGCGCGTTTGGTCCGGGTCCCGATCATCGCGCCGGCGTCTTCGTTCCGCTGATCATGGCGCTCGCGGTGATCGCGACCGCATTCACCGGCCAGGCCATCGCTGTCGCGTTCGATCGCCGCTACGGCGCACTGAAACGGCTGGGCGCCACCGCACTGCCCGTTTGGGGCATCATCGCCGGCAAGTCGATGGCCGTGGTGACGGTGGTATTTCTCCAGGCAACCGTGCTGGGACTCATCGGCTTTACGCTCGGCTGGCGTCCGGGGGTTGCCGGACTGGGGTTGGGCGCGGTGGTCATCGCGCTGGGCACGGCCGGATTTGCCGCATTGGGCCTGTTACTGGGCGGCACGCTGCGGGCTGAGATCGTGCTCGCCGTCGCCAACCTGATGTGGTTCGTGTTCGGCGGGCTCGCCGCGCTGGCGATGGACGCCGTTGCCGACACCGTGCCGGCGACCGCCCGGTGGGTTGCCCGGCTGACGCCGTCGGGCGCACTCACCGAGGCGCTCTCGCAGGCACTGGTCCCGTCGACCGACTGGTCTGGCATCGTCGTGCTGGTGATCTGGGGTGCGGTGGCCGGGCTCTGTGCGTGGCGCTGGTTCCGGTTTAGTTGATCGCCGTTGGGCATCGAGTGTGCCCGTTGTGCGCGCGCTTTTGGATGCTGGACGGAGAACTCGGCTCATCGTGAAGTTCTTGGCCCGGCTTCGACCCCTTCGGAGCATCCCGTGTAGAAAGTCGAGGCTAGCCTTTCTTTACTTAGGGAAAGCTGCGCTCTGTTTGCCGAGAAAACATCAACAACGCATTTATCCACGGAGGCTCAGTTTAGTT
>NZ_JBYCKY010000309.1:0-3868 GCF_057473605.1 Mycobacterium sp. TH-M82
TACACAGCCTTGATGCCGCCCGGCACCTGGACGGCGTTCGGCGCGGCGCTGCGAGCCCCGGTCGGGCGCATCCACTGGGCGGGCACCGAGACCGCAAGAACCTGGAACGGCTACATCGACGGCGCTATCCGCTCCGGTGAGGACGCGGCAAGCGATGCGCTGCAGGCTCTCGCTATGGGCTGAGATGTCGGCCGGCAACTCGCTGCCCGGTATGTCACCACGCCGGAAGACGTGCTCGCTCGGTACCATCGATCCATGCCGTGGCGGCTCAGATGCTTCGCATTCGATGGTCTCGGGTAACTTGACGGCGCGGCGCAGTCGCGGGGGCACTGCCCTCCATTTAGCCTGGCATCGCAGAGCACGTAAATAAGGGAACTCCAATGCTGGTTATGCATGGTTTTTGGTCGATGTCAGGCGGTTTGCGACTGTGGGCCGAGGACTCCGACCTGCTGGTCAAGAGCCCGAGCCAGGCGATCCGTTCGGCGCGGCCGCACCCGTTCGCGGCGACGGCCGACGTGATCTCGGGCATACATCCGGGCAAGCCAGATGTCTCCGTACTGTTGTTGCCGTCGTTGCGGTCGGCGCCGCTGGACTCCCCAGAGGTCATCCGGGTCATCCCGCGTCCCGCCGCGCGAACCGACCCCACGCTGTTGGCGTGGTCGGTTCCGGTCGTGCAACTGGATGCCGGCGCCGCGTTGGCCGCGATCGAGGAGCCCGTAGCCGACATCCGCTACGGTGCATCTGTCGGCTACCTCGCCGAACTGGCGGCGTTCGCACGTGAGTTGGTCGAGCGGGGCAGGGTGCTGCCGCAGTTGCGCAGCGACTCGCACGGCGCGATCGCGTGCTGGCGTCCGGTGTTGCAGGGCCGTGACGTGGTCGCGATGACCGTCCTCACCTCGACGATGCCACCGGTGTGCCGGGCCGAACCTGGCGGGCACGGCCCGCACGAGCTGGTGGTCTCCGCGTTGGATGCGATGGTCGATGCCGCCGTCCGAGCGGAGTTGCCGCCGATCGACCTTGTACCCCCGCGCCGGGGGCGCCCGAAGCGTCGGCCCGTCGCGGAGGATTGGTTGACAGCGCTGACCGGTCTGGACGGCCGATTCGACGCGGAGCCTGATGGACTCGATGCGCTGGCCGAGGCGTTGCGACCGTGGGACGACGTCGGCGTCGGCATGGTCGGCCCGGCCAGAGCGACATTCCGGTTAAGCGAAGTCGAGGCTGAGTCCGACGACCGTGAAGCCGAGACCGGTGTGGAGGCGGTCTCGTCGTGGCGGCTGGAGTTCTTGTTGCAGTCGACGGAGGACCCCAGCCTGTTGGTCGGTGCCGAGCAGGCCTGGAACGACGACGGCAGCTTGCGTCGGTGGCTGGATCGGCCGCAAGAGCTGCTGCTGAGTGAGCTGGGCCGGGCAAGTCGGATTTTCCCGGAACTCACCCCGGCGCTGCGCACCGCGCGACCATCTGAGCTGATGCTCGACGCCGACGACGCCTACCGGTTCCTGTCGGTCACGGCCGCGGTGCTCGACGAGGCCGGGTTCGGCGTGCTGCTGCCGTCGTGGTGGGACCGGCGGCGCAAGCTGGGGTTGGTGCTATCCGCGCACACCCCGGTCGACGGGGTGGTGGGCAAGACAAGCAAGTTCGGTCGCGACCAGCTCGTCCAGTTCCGCTGGGAGCTGGCTATCGGCGACGACGCGCTCACCGCGGATGAGATCGCGGCGCTGGCCGAGACCAAGGCTCCGTTGATCCGGCTGCGCGGCCAGTGGGTGGCGCTGAATCCCGAGCAGCTGCGCCGTGGGCTGGAATTTTTGGCACGCAAGCCAACCGGTCGCAAGACTGCGGCCGAGATCCTCGCGCTGGCCGCCAGCCACCCCGACGACATCGACACCCCCCTCGACGTCACTGCGGTGCGCGCCGACGGGTGGCTCGGCGACCTGCTCAACGGCGCCGCCGCGCAATCGCTGCAGCCGCTGGAACCGCCCGACGGATTCACCGCGACGCTGCGTCCCTACCAGAAGCGCGGCCTGTCGTGGCTGGCGTTCCTCTCCTCCCTCGGCTTGGGCAGCTGCCTGGGCGACGACATGGGCCTGGGTAAAACCGTTCAACTTCTAGCCATGGAAACCCTTCAACGACAACAGAATCCAGCCATCGGCCCTACGTTGTTGCTGTGCCCAATGTCGTTGGTCGGCAACTGGCAGCGGGAGACGGCGAAGTTCGCGCCCGGCCTGCGGGTGTATGCGCATCACGGTGGTGCGCGGCTGCACGGCGAGCAGCTGGGTGAACTCCTGCAACAAACCGACCTGTCCGTCACCACCTACACGACAGCCACCCGCGACATTGACGAGCTGGCCGGCTACCGTTGGCATCGGGTGGTGCTCGACGAGGCGCAGGCGGTGAAGAACAGCCTGTCACGGGCGGCCAAGGCGGTGCGCCAGTTGGAAGCGGGGCACCGGGTTGCGCTGACCGGGACGCCGATGGAAAACCGGCTCGCCGAGCTGTGGTCGATCATGGACTTCCTCAATCCCGGCCTGCTCGGATCCTCCGAACGGTTCCGCACTCGCTACGCCATCCCGATCGAACGGCACGGGCAAACCGAGCCGGCCGAGCGGCTGCGGGCAGTCACCCGGCCCTATATTCTGCGCCGTCTCAAGACCGACCCCGCGATCATCGACGACCTGCCGGAGAAGATCGAGATCAAGCAGTACTGTCAGCTCACCGCGGAGCAGGCCTCGCTGTATCAGGCGGTCGTCGCAGAGATGATCGACAAGATCGAAAACACCGAGGGCATTGAGCGGCGCGGCAACGTCTTGGCCGCGATGGCCAAGCTCAAACAGGTGTGCAACCACCCCGCGCAGCTGCTCCACGATCGCTCGCCCGTCGGCCGCAGATCGGGGAAGGTGATCCGGCTCGAGGAGATCCTCGAAGAGATCCTGGCCGAGGGCGATCGAGTGCTGTGCTTCACTCAGTTCACCGAGTTCGCCGAGCTGCTGGTGCCACACCTGGCGGCGCGCTTCGGCCGCGACGTGGCCTATCTGCACGGCGGCACCCCGAAGAAGCGGCGCGATGAGATGGTGGCCCGGTTCCAGTCCGGCGACGGGCCGCCGGTCTTCCTGCTGTCGCTGAAGGCGGGCGGCACCGGGCTGAACCTTACCGCCGCGAACCATGTTGTCCACCTGGACCGGTGGTGGAATCCAGCGGTGGAGAACCAGGCGACCGACCGGGCATTCCGGATCGGGCAGCGGCGCACGGTGCAGGTGCGCAAGTTCATCTGCACGGGCACGCTCGAGGAGAAGATCGACGAAATGATCGAGGAAAAAAAGGCTCTAGCCGACCTGGTCGTCACCGACGGCGAAGGTTGGCTGACCGAACTTTCCACCCGCGACCTCCGCAAGATGTTCGCGCTGTCCGAGGGGGCCGTCGGTGAGTAGGGGCTGGTATCCGCCGCCGTCGCGACCGCGTCCAGTCGAGGATGGGCTCAAGGCGCGCAGCACCCGCGGCGCGATCGCGCAGACCTGGTGGTCGGAGCGGTTCATCGCGGTACTGGAGGACATCGGCCTGGGAAATCGGCTGCAGCGCGGGCGCAACTACGCGCGCAAGGGACAGGTAATCTCGCTCGACGTGGATGCAGGCTCGGTCACCGCGCACGTACAGGGCAGCAGGGCCCGGCCGTATCGGGTCCGGATCGGGATTGCCGCATTCGGCAAATCGGAATGGGTCCAAATCGAACACACTCTGACCGAAAGTGCTTGGTATACTGCCAAACTGCTGTCTAGCGAGATGCCCGACGACATCGAGGACGTCTTCGCTGGGCTGGGCCTGTCGCTGTTCCCCGCCAACGCCCGGGAGCTCTCGCTGGACTGCACGTGTCCCGATC
>NZ_JBYCKY010000310.1:0-2704 GCF_057473605.1 Mycobacterium sp. TH-M82
GCGTTGAGACGCCGCCGGCGACGATGCAGAGCGAAGCGATGAGGAGGAGCGGCGTTGAGACGCCGCCGGCGACGATGCAGAGCGAAGCGATGAGGAGGAGCAGCGCTTGCCATGGCATTCAGTAGACGCAAAAGCAGAACAGACGACGAATCGGTAACCGGTCAACCCGCACCGGACCTCGAGGGCGCGGAACCGGATCGCGGAGAGTCGGAACCGGCCGAGGAACTGGACGGCCCGTTCGACATCGAAGACTTCGACGACCCCGCGGTGGCCGCACTGGCCCGGCTGGATCTCGGCTCCGTGCTGGTCCCGATGCCGGAGGGCAGCCAGGTCCAGGTGGAGCTGACCGAGACTGGCGTGCCGAGCGCGGTGTGGGTGGTGACGCCCAACGGCCGGTTCACCATCGCCGCTTACGCTGCGCCCAAGACGGCAGGCCTGTGGCGCGAGGTGGCCGGTGAGCTCGCCGACGCACTGCGCAAGGATTCTGCCAACGTCACCATCCTCGATGGTCCGTGGGGTCGGGAGGTAGTTGGCGTCGCCGCGGGCGCGGTCCGGTTCATCGGCGTTGACGGTTACCGCTGGATGGTTCGCTGCGTGGTGAACGGTGCCCACGACACGATGGACGCGCTGATCGCGGAAGCGCGGGCCGCGTTGGCGGACACGGTGGTTCGCCGCGGTGACACACCGCTACCGGTGCGCACGCCGCTGCCGGTTCAGTTACCCGAGCCGATGGCCGAGCAGTTGCGGGCTGCCGCCGCGCAACAGGCGGCGCAGCAAGCCGGGGGCGGGGGCCAAGCCCTGCCACAGCCCGTGGCGCGGCGCAGCGCCGACGGGTCCGCGATGCAGCAGCTGCGCACCATCACCGGCGGTTAAAGCAACCGCGCATCGGCCAGCGCGGCCAGACAGGCCGTGCCCAGCACGCCCGGTTCGGCGCCAATCTGATCCAGCGTGACTGTGCGCAGTGCCGCCCGCGGCGCCGCGGCCACCCACTCGGCGGCTACGTGCAGCGGATGAACCGCATCGTCGGTCGCGGCGGCGACCCCCAGCGGCACGCGAAGCCGCTGCAGGTCGGTGCGATCGGGCGCGACGTAGGACGCCGCTTCCTTCAGTGCGTCGGGCAGCTGCGGCCACTGGCCGGTCCACGAGCGAGTCAGCTCGTCGGCCAGCCACGCCGGGCTGGAGGTGCGCAGCTGGGCCACCGTCGCCGCCAGCCCGTCGCGGCGCAGCTGCCGTGCGGTGTGCCGGGCCGCCAGCGCCGCCGGTGCCGCGTCGGGTGAGCCCGACCAGGCCGGCAGCGCCGCCAGTACGGCGACCACTCGGTCGGGGCGGGCCAACGCCCACGCGATGGCCACCGCCGCACCGATCGACACCCCGCCGACCAGGATCGGTCCCTGCGTTGCCGTGGTCGCGGCGTCCAACGCCGCCAGGTAACTGTCGACCAGGTGTGCCGGCTGCGGCCGGGGCGCTGTCAACGCGACGCCGACCTGCTGCAGCGCGCCGGAAAACGCCCGGCGTATGTACTCGTCGTCGGATCCGGTTCCCGGCAGCAGGACGGCTGTCGCCCCGCGTAGATTGACAGTCACCCCACGATCGTGCCCGGTGTCGACAACAACTCGGACGGCGTTCCGCGGGCCGCGTGGAATCAGCTGAGCAAGAGGTCTACGGTGTCTTAGGCACGCATGGGAGTGGTTCCCGTCGGCTGGACCTTCAGGAGATACCATGGCGACGACCGAAGGTTATCTACGGAGATTGACTCGACGGTTGACGGAGCACCCTGAATTACGCGATGTCGAGCAGTTGTCCCACGAGGCGGTCAACACCGGTGCGCAGCGCGCGATCGATTGCCAGCGCGGCCAGGAAGTCACGATGGTGGGAACACTGCGCAGTGTCGAGGCCAACGCCAAGGGGTGCGCTGGTGGCGTCCGCGCCGAATTGTTCGACGGCACCGACGCGGTCACCCTGGTCTGGCTGGGGCAGCGCCGGATACCCGGCATCGACTCCGGCCGCACGCTGCGGGTACGCGGTCGGCTGGGCAAGCTGGAGAACGGCACCAAGGCGATGTACAACCCGCACTACGAAATTCAGCAGTGAGCGACACGATCACTCGGACAGCGGAGACCACCGGGACCCACCGCGTGCTGGCGCAGCTGGGCGGCGTGCGCGGGCTCGTCTACTCGTCACTGCCGGTGGTGGTGTTCGTGTCGGCGTCCAGCGCGTTCGGCCTGCTGTCTGCCACCATCGCTGCGGTCGGAGTGGCCGCGCTGATCCTGGGGTGGCGGTTGATCCGTCGGGAATCCACCCAGCCGGCGGTATCCGGGTTCTTCGGGGTCGGCGTCTGCGTGCTGATCGCGTATCTGATGGGGGATTCCAAGGGGTATTTCCTGCTGGGTATCTGGATGTCGCTGCTGTGGGCGGCGTTCTTCGCGGTGTCGGTGCTGATCCGCCGCCCGGTAGTCGGCTACCTGTGGGCTTGGATCAGTGGCCGGGATCGTGGCTGGCGCGACGTACGGCGGGCGGTGTATGTCTTCGACGTTGCCACCTTGACGTGGATGCTGGTGTTCGCATCCCGATTCGTGGTGCAGCGGCTGCTCTACGATGCCGATGAAACCGGCTGGCTGGCGGTGGCCCGCATCGCGATGGGTTGGCCGCTGACCGCCCTGGCAGCGCTGGTGACCTACTTCGCGGTCAAGGTCGTCCGGCGCCT
>NZ_JBYCKY010000311.1:0-2151 GCF_057473605.1 Mycobacterium sp. TH-M82
GTTTGTTCTTGTCGACCTGGATCACCGCGTACTTGATCTTGCCGGTGAGGATCACGTCCCGCAGCCCGGGCGCGATGGTGGTCGCGAACTCGACCGCCCCGATGCGCCGCATGGCCCGCCCGGCGATACCCAAGTTGTAGAACAAGTCGAGGTACTCCAGAAACGCACCCTCGAGGTCGATGGCCAAGGCATTGACCTGGCCGCCGCGCTCGGCGGTCGCGATCTTGACCTCCGCGTAGGGCAGCGGCGGTACGTCGAAAAGTTGTGCGATCCCTTGGCGCCCTTCGACTTCCACCAGCAGAACCTTGCGGCCGCCGGCGGCCAGGGTCAGGGCCAGCGCGGCCGCAACAGTGGACTTGCCGGTGCCACCCTTGCCGGTCACGAAATGCAGGCGTGCCTTCGACAGCCGGGACGGCCAGCCGATGGCCTCGCTGGTGGCAGTCACCACTGCATGCTAACCATGCGATTTCTTGTGCCGGCGATAAGCTCGCTTCATGAGCCAACGAACAGTTTGGGAGTATGCAAACGTCCCGCTGATCACCCACGCCACCAAGCAGATCCTCGACCAGTGGGGGGATGACGGCTGGGAGCTGGTTTCAGTACTGCCGGGACCCGCCGGTGAGCAGCTCATCGCATTTCTCAAACGTCCGAAATGAGTGTCGCAATGAGCCCCAAGCCGTCCTGGCAGGCCCGGCTGGCTGAGCTCGGCGTCGAACTGCCCGAGACGGTCGCACCGCTGGCCTCCTATCTACCGGCGGTGCGCACCGGCAATTTGGTGTTCACGTCCGGACAGCTGCCGATGCGGGCCGGCAAGCTGCTCCGCACCGGCAAAGTGGGCGTGGGCGCCATGGGCGCTGACGTCAGTCCGGAGGACGGCAACGCGCTGGCCCGGACCTGCGCGCTCAACGCGCTGGCCGCGGTCGACGCGCTGGTCGGGATCGACACGGTGACCCGGGTCGTCAAGGTGGTCGGCTATGTCGCCTCAGCGCCGGGTTTCACCGGCCAGCCCGGGGTGGTCAACGGCGCGTCCGACCTGCTCGGCGAGGTGTTCGGCGACGCCGGCGGGCATGCCCGCGCAGCGGTCGGCGTGGCCGAGCTGCCGCTGGACGCGCCGGTGGAAGTCGAGTTGGTCGTCGAGGTCGGGTAGCGGCTGTGCCACCGGTGTACCCCGCCTATGGTCGGCTGCGGCCGGTCACCGAGACTGCGTCGGTGCTGCTGGCCGACAACCCCGGCACGATGACGCTGGAAGGCACCAACACCTGGGTGTTGCGCGGCCCGGACAGTGCCGAGGTGGTGATCGTCGATCCCGGCCCCGACGACGACGAGCATATCTCGCGGCTGGCCGACCTGAGCCCGATCGCGCTCGTGCTGATCAGCCACCGGCACGGCGACCACACCGACGCCATCGACAAACTGGCCGACGCGACCGACGCACCGGTGTGGTCAGTGGGCAGCGGCTTCCAGCGCCGGTTCGGTGGCAGCCTCACCGATGGTGAGGTGATCGAGGCCGCCGGGCTGCGCATCAGGGTGTTCGCGACACCGGGCCACACCGCCGATTCTGTGTCGTTCGTGTTGGACGACGCGGTGCTGACCGCCGACACCGTGCTGGGTCGCGGTACCACCGTCATCGACCCCGAAGACGGCGACCTGGCGAACTACCTGGAGTCGTTGCGCCGGCTACGGGGGCTGGGCACGCGCACGGTGTTGCCCGGGCACGGGCCGGAGCTGGCCGACCTGGCGATCGTATGTTCCGGCTATCTGGCGCACCGCGAACAGCGGCTGGCCCAGGTCCGCTCCGCGCTGGTCGACCTCGGGGACGACGCCACCGTGCGTCAGGTCGTCGAACACGTCTACACCGACGTCGACGAGAAGCTGTGGGACGTCGCGGAGTGGTCGGTGCGAGCCCAGCTGGACTACCTGCGGCATTGAGATTGCACACCGGGCTGTGCAGCCGCCGAAATCACTACCCGGGGCGCAATCTCACCGCGGTGAGTCAGCGAGCTCGCCGGGCCAGCCGCTCGGAATCGGAGATCAGCACGCTTTTGCCCTCCAGGCGGATCCAGCCGCGGTGGGCGAAATCGGCCAGTGCCTTGTTCACCGTCTCCCGCGACGCCCCGACCAGTTGGGCGATCTCCTCCTGGGTCAGGTCAT
>NZ_JBYCKY010000312.1:0-4602 GCF_057473605.1 Mycobacterium sp. TH-M82
TTCTGCCCGTTCGTCTGCCTGCCCCCGCCGAATCCGCAGCTGAATTTCGGTGATTCGCTGGCCCAGGGCGTCAGCATTCTGGACGACAAGATCGTCCCCGCACTGCAGGGCGGCGACAACGTCACGGTGTTCGGCTACTCGCAGAGCGCGACCATCTCGACAATCGCGATGCAGGACCTCATCAAAAACCCGCCGGCCGGGGTGGACCTGAGCAACCTGCACGTCGTGCTGATCGGTGACCCCGACAACCCGATCGGCGGCATGCTGACCCGCCTCGATTTCCCCGACGGTGTCCAACCCTTCAGTTTGAGCCCCGCCCCCCAGCACGTTCCGTTCGTCAACATCCCGCTCAGCATCGGGCCCACCCCGATCGAGCCCATCGCGACCGACATCTACACCGGCGAATACGACGGCTGGGCCAACTTCCCGCAAGACCCGTCCAACATTCTGGCCCTCATCAACGCCCTGATCGGCATCGCCACCGTGCACCCGACTTACCCGGGCCTCACCCCCGGCGACGTTGCCAGTGCCATCGATGTCGGTGCGATCGGCGACGCCCACTTTTACGACATTCCCGAGAACCTGCCGATCCTGGGGTTGGCGTTCGACGGTGGGACCGCCGGGCAGTTCTTCGGCGATTTCTTCTCGCCGTGGGCCAGGTTGATCGTCGACTGGGGCTACGGCAACGCCGGCGATCCGGCGATCGATGGGTTCCACCTGATCCCGGTTAGCCTCGGTGGCAGTCCGTACCAAGCAGCCTTCGGTGTGGCGGGCGGCCCCTGGGCGGCGACCCCGCTCGGCGGCCTCTGGGACGGCTCGGGCGTCGCCGGGTTTTTCGAGAAGATGGATCCGCTACAGCTGCTGGCCGGCGCGCAGAACGCCCTCATTCAAAGCGTCATCGGCCCCTGGGCAGACGTCGCGGCAGCCGGCGGCACGTTGTCGGCCGGGGACATCGCGACGGTGGCCGGCATAACCCAGGCCCTGCAGGCCGCCACCGGCTACGACCTGGTCAACTCGGTCGACACCGGCCTGATCACGGCCTGGAACGACGCGGCCAACGCGCTGGACCTGGGCAGCGTCATCGGTCCGGCCGCCCTGCTCGACGGGCCGCTCATCTCCGGCAAGCCGGTGATCGACCTGGTCGGCGGGGTCTTCGACATCTTCAACTTCTTCGGCGCCTGAGCCGGTCCGTAGGCCCGTAGGGTCGAGTCGTGGATGTGCGCGTCATCGACCACCCGCTGGCCGCTGCCCGGCTGACCACGCTGCGCGACGAGCGCACCGGCAACGCGGCGTTTCGGGCCGCGCTGCGTGACCTGACGCTGATGCTGGTCTACGAAGCCACCAGCGACGCGCCCCGCGAGCAGGTCACGGTCCGCACGCCGCTGGCCGACGCAACCGGGGTGAGGCTTGTCACGCCGCCGCTTCTGGTGGGTGTGCTGCGCGCCGGGCTGGGGATGATCGACCAGGCGCACGCGCTGCTCCCCGAAGCCGACGTGGGGTTCGTCGGGGTGGTGCGCGACCAGCGAACCCATCGCCCCGTCCCGTATCTCGCGTCGCTGCCGGGGAATCTGCGCACGAAGCCGGTGCTGGTCCTCGACCCGATGCTGGCCACCGGCGGGTCGATGGCCCACACCATCGGGGTGCTACGTGATCGCGGCGCAACCGACATCACCGTGCTGTGCGTGGTGGCCGCGCCGGAAGGTCTCGCCGCGCTGGAGAAAGCAGTCCCGAACGTGCGGCTGTTCACCGCTGCCATCGACCAGCGACTCGACGAGAACGCCTATATCGTGCCCGGTCTCGGTGACGCCGGGGATCGCCAGTTCGGGCCGCGCTGAGCGGCCTACCAGCCGCCCACCAGATCGACCAGCTGGTCACGCAGCCGGGTCGCGCGCGCTCGGGCCGCACCCAGATCACCGCCGGCTGGACACCGAACTTCGATGTAGCACTTGAGCTTCGGCTCGGTGCCCGACGGCCGCACCACCGTCCGGACCGAGGTGTCACCACACTCGCCGGAGAAGATCAGCGCGTCGGAGTGCTGCCTTTTGCTCTGCAGTAGATCAGTTGCGGTTACCACGATTCCGGCCAAAGCACGCGGCGGGTCGGCGCGCAGCCGCTGCATCATCGCGGCCGCTTCACCGGCGTCGGCGACCCGGCGTGACACCGCGGTGCCGACGTGTACGCCGTGCCGGCGGGCCAGCACGTCGAGCGCGTCGGGTACCGATCGGCCCAGTCGTCGGAGCGCCGCCACCAGGTCACAGGCCAGCACCGCCGCGCTAATGCCGTCCTTGTCCCGCACCGCATCCGGGTCGACGCAGTGCCCGATCGCTTCCTCGTAGGCGTAGACCAGGGTGACGCCGGGCAGGCCGGCTGGGAGCATGTCGGCGCGGGCCAGCCATTTGAACCCGGTCAGCGTCTCGACATGATGCGCACCGTAGCCGGTGGCGATCGACGCCAGCATCCGCGACGACACCACCGTGCTGGCTACCACGCTGGCCGCCGCCCGACCGGCCGGCAACTGCGACAGCAGGTGATCGCCAAGCAGCCAACCGGTTTCGTCGCCGGAGAGCATCCGCCAGCCGACCGGGGTGGGTATCCCGACGGCGCATCGGTCGGCGTCGGGGTCCAACGCGATGGCGATATCGGCGTCGACGTCGGCCGCCAGCTCCAGGAGTGCATCGGTGGCGCCGGGTTCCTCCGGGTTCGGGAACGCGACGGTGGGAAAGTCTGGGTCCGGGGCGAACTGGCTTGCGACGGTGTGAATGTCACCGAATCCGGCACGCCGCAGCGTCGCAACCGCCACCGCGCCACCCACCCCGTGCAGCGGGGTCAGCGCTACCCGTATGTCGCCGTCGCATCGTCGCAGCGATGCGGCACGGTCGATGTAGCATTGCACCAGTTCGGTATTGGCGGGTGCGACTGCCCGCCGGGCGATCGCGTCGGCCGGGGGAGCAGCGGCCATCGCGGCCTCGATCTCGGTATCGGTGGGCGAGATGATCTGCAGGCCTGCGTCGCCGTACACCTTGTATCCGTTGTCGGCAGCCGGGTTGTGCGATGCGGTGATCTGAATCCCGGCTGCGGCGCCGATCTGCCGCACGGCAAACGCCACCACCGGGGTGGGCAGCGGAGTCGGCAACGACAGCACCGAAAAGCCCTCGGCAGCAACTACTTCAGCGGCCGCGGTGGCGAACTGGGCCGAGCCGTGTCGGGCATCGCGTCCGACGACCACCGTCGCGCCGGCCCGGTTATCACCGAGCACCTGGGCCACCGCCCAGCTGGCGCGCAGCACCACCGCGGTGTTCATCGCGTCGGGGCCGCCGCGCACCGGCCCGCGCAGCCCCGCGGTGCCGAACCGCAGCGGCCGGGCGAACCGGGCGGCCAACTCCTCGGCGTCACAAGCCGCCAGCTCGGCGGCGGTCACCGGGTCAGGATCGTGGGCGATCCAGTCCTCGGGGGTCACAACCGGGCGATGACTTCGGCCAGCAGCGAACCCATCCGGGCCGCCGAAGCGCGACCCGCCGCCAGCACCTCGGCGTGGCTGAGCGGCTCGCCGGTGATCCCCGCCGCCAGGTTGGTCACCAGCGACACGCCCAGCACCTGTGCGCCGGCCGCGCGGGCGGCGATCGTCTCGTGCACGGTCGACATCCCCACCAGATCGGCGCCCAGGTTGCGCAGCATGCGGACCTCTGCCGGTGTCTCATACTGCGGCCCGCTCACCCCGGCGTACACACCCTCGGCCAGCGCCGGGTCGACCTGACGGGCCAGCGCCCGCAGCCGCCCGGCGTACGCGTCGACCAGGTCGACGAACTCCGCGCCCACCAGCGGCGACCGTCCGGTCAGGTTCAGGTGGTCGCCGATGAGCACCGGCTGGCCGATGGCGAAGTCGTCTCGCAGCCCGCCCGCGGCGTTGGTCAGCACGACCGTGCGGGCGCCCGCCGCCACGGCGGTGCGCACCGGGTGGACGACCTCGGCGGGGGTGTGCCCCTCGTAGGCGTGGATCCGCCCGACCAGCACCAGCACCCGATGTCCGGCGATGCGCGTCGACACCAGCTCACCGGTATGCCCCGAAGCGGTCGGCGCGGTGAATCCGGGAACCTCGGCCATCGCCACCGCTGCGGTCGCCGAGCCCAGTGCCGCCACGGCCGGCGCTGCGCCGGACCCGAGCACGACCGCCACGTCGTGTTCGGCGACCCCGGTGCGTTCGGCGATGGCACGTGCCGCCTGCCGCGCGAGCAAATCGGAAGTCGCCACAGGCCATGAGCCTAGCGGCGGGCACTGGCGGGCACTGGTGGGATACTTCGGGAATGCCCTCAGCCACCGCCTTCGGCGCACCGGAGAGCGCCGAGTCGTGGCTGGCCGCGAACTTCGGCGACATGGTGGCCTGGCGGCGGCATCTGCACAGCCATCCGGAGCTGAGCCGTCAGGAGTACGCCACCACCCAGTTCGTCGCCGAGCGGTTGGCGGGTGCCGGCCTCAACCCGAAGGTTCTGCCCGCCGGCACCGGGCTGACCTGCGACTTCGGCCCGGAACATCGGCCCCGCATCGCGCTGCGGGCCGACATCGACGCGCTGCCGATGCCGGACCTGACCGGTGCGCCGTACGCCT
>NZ_JBYCKY010000313.1:0-3540 GCF_057473605.1 Mycobacterium sp. TH-M82
CCGCGACATCGCGGGGATGACGGAGAAGCTCGGTGAACGTCTCGGTGCTCATGCGAACATCATAGCCGACATCAGATGTTTATCAAGTGTGGTGGAACACCGCCCTGGGCACGGCGTGTAACTCTCGATCTCATGGCGGTCCGGGATGTAAAACCAGACGAGAGTGAATGGACAAGCGGAACGAGATGCATGGACAAGCGGGTCCGGGGAAGGCTGACTGCACGCTGGCCCGGGGGTTCTGCATACAGCCTACGAAATGCCCTGACCTGAAACGCCAGGTCAGGGCATTTTTCTATCAGGCACCGTTCGGAGTTCCCTCTTTTATCTCCTGGGTCTCATTCGGGGAGCAGCGTGAGGGCATCGACGTGACGGAAGCGAACGATCGTGAAATGGCGGCGATCGAGTGTCACGACTTCCGCAACCCGGAGTCGTTCGCAGACCGCCAGCACGATCGCATCGGTCGTACCCAGCGGCAGGTTTTCGTAGTCCAGCACCAGTTCGGCGGTGCGTCGATAGTCATCGTTGGTGAGTTCGACCGCCCGGAATGTGTCGTCCGCCAGCGAGTTCAGGAGCTGGGCCTCGACCCGCGCACCGCCGTCGCGCTCGAGCAGATTGGAGCGCGTCTCGCGCGGCGGTCATATCGGCATGATATGGCGCGCTCCGCGGACGAAAATGTGCTTGTCCTCAGCGGGGACCAGGGCAGCAGCTGATCGACTGGAGATTCCCCACGGGCAGAAAATGAGCTCTTCACTCGGCCGTGTGGATTGGGTTGAGCCAGCGCACCTCGCCGAATCGGGCGAAATCCGAGTCCGCGCTGACGATCGTCAGGCCATGTTCGATGCACAGCGCGGCCAGTGCGGCATCGCTGACCAGGTTGCCGCGTAAATCCAAGTCCCGCACAAGTCGGCCGAAAATGCTCCGGTGACCGCGCCCCGGCGCGGGAACCCACGTGGTTGGTGCATCCAGCCAATCCTCGACGAAAGCCCACGCCTCCGCCGGGGCCAAGGGCGACCGCAGCGCCCGCGGGTGAGTCGCGATCCGGATGAACGCCGCCACGGAACTCCACGGAATACCGACCCGACGGTCCCCGTTGAGGGCGTCCTCCAGCCACCTGCGTGCCGGCGGGTGGAACGAGCTGGTCTCATCGACGGCGTAAAGCAAGATGTTGGCGTCGACCAACATCTCAACGCGCCTCGATGCCGTCGAGGTCCTCGAGCGCTTGGGCCACGTTCGAGACATCCACGCGAATACCGAGTTTGGCGGTCTTCTGCGTGAACGGTCTGCCGGCGGCGCGGGGGAGGAGGCCTTGCCGGATGAGGTGGTTGACCGCTTCGCTGGTGCCGATACCGCGGCCGCGCCGCAACTGTTCCACCGCCTTCGCGGTGTCATCGTCCAAGTCGACAGTCGTGCGCATGCGGTAATCGTAGCATCGCTGATGCAGATAATTACACACCGGAATGCAAGCTGAGATGCATCCTTGCTCAGTCCAAGCTCGTGAAGCGTGCCCATTTCATCCGCCGATCCGAAGACTCGTACGGCAGCGTGTTCGCGGGCGAAGCTGCATCCACGTGGGCGACCGAAATCAGCGGATTGCCCAACCCCGATTTCGGCCCTCGGCGGAACTGGGGGCAACCTCGCCGATCAGTCGGGCCTCGGCGGCGACCCATCCACGTAACCACCGCTCGGGGACACGACCGGCGGCCAGTGGATGTCGTGGCTGAGGCCGGTAATCAGCGTTAGGCTGCTATATGGCGACAAAAACCAAAATTCGTATAGCTCGGGTTTACGACGAGCCCAATCCCGACGAGGGTGAGCGAATTTGCGTGGACCGGGTTTGGCCGCGCGGATTCCGCAAGGATGATCCACGGGTGGGCCGGTGGTTCAAGGACGCCGCACCGTCTAAAGATCTGCGCAGTTGGTACAGCCACAAACCGGAACGTTTCGACGAGTTCGTCGCCCGCTACGAAGACGAGTTGTGTACACCGGAGGGCAGCACCGCGTTCGAAGAACTGCGCGAGTTGACTCGGGGCAAGACGGTGACGCTGGTGACCGCCACCCGCGACCTGGACGGCAGCCAGGCCGCGGTGTTGGCGAAGTTGTTGGCGAAGCCGAAGTTGCTGACCAAGCACTGAGCAGCTACCGCGTCAGCCTGCCAAGCAGCACAACGGGTCTGTTGCAATTGTCATTCGCCGGTGCTGTCGGCGTATCGGTTGGGTCGGCGATCCCGATGATCCGCTGAATCTTTCGTGGTCGCGGAGCATACTGGTAGCCATGCAACGAATCTGCGTCGAGGCCCTGGCACACCAACAACTCAAACTGGCCGCTTGCCAACACGGACACCAGACCGCAGCCGACACCGTCGTCGGCGGCAGTGAAAAGGTACTGCGCCAGACCGTGGTGGGCATGATCGCCGGCACCGAACTGGGCGAGCACAACAGCCCGGGGGAGGCCACGGTGTATGTGATACGCGGACGGGTTCGGCTGATGGCCGACGGCTCGTCCTGGATTGCCCGGTCCGGCGATCTGTTGAAGATGCCGGACGCTCGCTCCAGCCTGCAGGCGTTGGAGGACTCGGCGATACTGCTCACCGTGGCCAAGCTGCCCGACGACGGTGAGGGCGAGGAATTCTCGTCGGGCGCTGCTCCGATCGCGCTCGCGGTGGCGCCGTAGACCTACCGGCGAGACCATCGCCGGCTACGGAGAACTCGCGGTTGTCACCAGCACTCCGATCGGGATGCTCAACACCAGCACCGCGACGAACAACCGGTACGCATACAGCGGCCAGCCGCGCCGGGTGCCGCGGCGGACCCCGCGCAGAAACAACACCAAGGCCACCAGCAGCAGCGTCGAACCCGCGTCGAACACGATGACGTGATCGGCGACGATGCCGATCAGCACCGCGATGTTGGCTGCGTTGAACGCAACCGCTGTTACCGTGACCACCCGTTCGGTGGGCGGCGTCGGAGCCAGCAGCGCCTGGCCGGCGCCGAGAATGATCTGGCCGACACCCAGCACGAGAACGAGGTAGGCGACCGCCCAGACGCCGTGCCTGGTGGGTGCGGGTGCGGCGATGGCCGCGGCGAGCAACCCGCCGGCGATCACACTGACCGCACCGGACACCGCGAACGGACCGAAGACGGCGCGCCGATGCCACAAGCGAAGCGCCGCCGGCGGTGTCTGCCCGGCATCGGGTTCGCCCGATTGATCGTGGCCGACAAGCTCACTCGCCGGCGGGTCATCGATGCTGCGGTAGTTCGTCATGTGCGCTCCTCCATGCCGGTCCAAGCCCGACTTTACCGACGACGATCTGCCGGTCCGGTTCACAGCCACCGGCCAGGCACTGCCCGAGCACAGCCGGCGGCCAGGCGAGATAACGCTGGCGGGAAGGTGGTGACTGAGGTTATCGGTAAGATCGACGGGTGAATCTTATTCCCCGTTCGCGACTGCCACGGGAAATCTGGGTGCTGATCTCGGCGAACGCCATGATCGCGCTCGGCTACGGGGTGGTGTCGCCGGTGCTGCCGGCCTACGCGCGCAACT
>NZ_JBYCKY010000314.1:0-2783 GCF_057473605.1 Mycobacterium sp. TH-M82
ACTCGTTCGGTTATCTCTACGGCACACCGGGCTACCAGGCACCCGACATCGTCCGGACCGGACCGACCGTAGCCACCGACATCTACACGGTGGGCCGTACGTTGGCCGCGCTGACGCTGAACCTGCGCACCCGCAACGGCCGCTACGTCGACGGCCTACCCGACGACGACCCCACCCTGAAGACCTACGACTCATACGCCCGGTTGCTGCGGCGGGCCATCGATCCCGACCCGCGGCGGCGCTTCACCTCCGCCGAGGAGATGGCCGGGCAGCTGACGGGGGTGCTGCGCGAGGTGGTGGCAGCCGACACCGGGGTGCCTCGGCCCGGACTGTCCACGGTCTTCACCCGCTCCCGCTCCACGTTCGGGGTGGACCTGCTGGTCGCGCACACCGACGTCTACCAAGACGGTCAGGTGCATTCGCAGAAGTTGACCGCCACCGAGATCGTCGGTGCGTTGCAGGTGCCGCTGGTCGACCCGGACGACGTCGCCGCGCCGGTGCTGTCCGCGACGGAGCTGTCCGAGCCGGTGCAGACACTGGATTCGCTGCGTGCCGTCCGCCACGGTGCACTCGACACCGAGGGCGTCGACTTGCACCAGTCGATCGAGTTGCCGTTGACAGAGGTGCGTGCACTGCTGGACCTCGGCAACGTGACCAAAGCCACCCAAAAGCTGGACGATCTTGCCGAGCAGGTCGGCTGGCGGTGGCGGCTGGTGTGGTTCCGCGGCGTCGCCGAACTGCTCACGGCCGACTACGAGTCGGCCCGCAAGCACTTCACCGAGGTGCTGGACATGTTCCCCGGTGAGCTGGCCCCCAAGATGGCTTTGGCCGCCACCGCTGAGCTGGCCGGCGCCGCCGACGAACGTCGGTTTTATCAGACCGTGTGGAACACCGACAACGGTGTGATCTCGGCGGCCTTCGGCCTGGCCCGGGCCTTGTCGGTGGCAGGGGACCGAGACGCGGCGGTGCGCACGCTCGACGACGTGCCAGCCACCTCACGGCATTTCACCACCGCGCGGCTGACCAGCGCGGTGACGCTGATGTCCGGGCATTCGGCGAGCGAGATCACCGAGGAGCAGATCCGCGACGCCGCACGCCGGGTGGAAGCACTGCCGGAGACCGAGCCGCGGGTGCTGCAGATCCGCGCGCTGGTGTTGGGCGCCGCGCTGGACTGGCTGACCGAAAATGAGGCCAGCACCAACCACATCCTCGGCTTCCCGTTCACCGAGCATGGGCTGCGGCTCGGTGTCGAGGCGGCGCTGCGCGGCCTGGCCCGGCTGGCGCCCACCCAGGCGCACCGCTACGCTCTGGTCGACATGGCCAATGCGGTGCGGCCCACATCGGCGTTCTAGCGTGCGCGGGTGGTCGACCGTTCAGAAGCGCGTCGACCTTGGCTAGGGCGTGCTTAGTTGCGTGGAAACCGGGCGGGACCGATCCAGATCAGCATCGGTTCACCGCGGTCGTCCTCCTGCCACAGGATCTGCAAGTCCCCGCTGTCGTGGCGGACGTCGACGAGCCACAGCGGCGGTGGCGAAATGACGGCGCGGATGCAGCGGGGCCGGGCCTGCCGCGAATTCGGCATGGTCTCGATGATGTCCAAGGCGGCGTCGAGAGCCGGCAAAGCGGGGGCATGTGTGGCCGCCAATTGGTCGTAGAACCGTGATGGTTGATCGTTTATCCAGTTCAGGGCCATAAGAAACCGTATCACGGCAATGCGATAATCACGGAGTTGTACCAACTGTTACATTGACGCGCTTGGGTGTACAGTTGGCGGTATGTCTCGGAAGCCACTTTTGCTGGAAGTCGATGCTCGCCGCCGCCTCAACCTCAGCAAAGTCGGGCAACACGACCGCTACACCGCTGTCGAATACGACGACGGCACTATCGTCTTGTCGCCCGCGCTGATCCTGAACCCAGCCGAGTTGCACTACCTCACCGACACCGACATCCAGGCGCTCGTTGCCACCGCCCGATCCAACTCCGGCCAACACCGCGGCAAAACCCGGACCTGATGCCCGGGCTGCCAGCCGAGCCGGCAAGTTCTCTCTTGCGAAGCGTGCACGGCGCTGCTGCCGGCGTACCACCCAACTGATCAGCTCCGGTAGACATCGCGCCGGTGGTAGACGTCGAGGACATAGACCACCTGTTCGGCCTCGTCGATGCGATATCGAACCCGGTACTCACCTCGTCGGGCCCGCCAGTGACCGACGAAAGGCGCCCGCAGCGCAGCGCCGACGCGCTGTGGGTTTTCGGCCAACGGGCCGAAGATGAACTCGACGCAGGCCGTCGCGACCGATTCCGGGAGATGTTCAGGCAGTTGTCGCGCGGCCGTGCGGGTTACGACGACCCGAAAGCTCACTCACCGGCTCCGGGTCTCCGCGCTGCGAGCAGGTCGCGCACCTCGCTGTCGTCCAGGACCTCCCCGCGCTCGATGTCCCGCTCCGCGGCGGCGACGCGAGACTGCGCATCCGGATCGCTCAGCAATTCCAGGGTGGCCTCGATCGATTCGAGGTCCTCCGCGGCCAGCATGACCACATAGCTGCGACCGTTCTTCGTGATCTGCACACGTTCGTGCGTGGTGGCGACCTCCTCGGCAATCTCCGAGAGATGCGCTTTAACTTCGGACAGCGGACGCGTCAACATAGACCATGATTCTAGTCTGTCGATGTGGGCCCGCTACCATCGGAGTATGCGAAAGCATGTTCGATGTTGATGGGTCGCCGCAGGTCGCCGTGGCATTCGCCGGTGCTGACGACGCTGCTGTGGTGGGTGCCATCAGCGCC
>NZ_JBYCKY010000315.1:0-1032 GCF_057473605.1 Mycobacterium sp. TH-M82
TGGTGATGCCGCGTTCCCGCTCGATGTCCATCCGGTCCAGGTACTGCGCGCGCATCGCGCGCTCGTCGACGACGCCGGTGAGCTGCAGCATCCGGTCTGCCAGCGTGGACTTGCCGTGGTCGATGTGGGCGATGATGCAGAAGTTCCGGATCTGCGCCGGCGCGGTGAAGGGCTGGTCGGCGAAACTGCTGATGGGGATCTCCTGAACTCTCCGGGACTCGCCTGGACTCTCTTGATCGAGGGCGGCACGCGCTGGCTCCAGCGTATCGGGGGCGCCTAAGCTGCGGGCATGGCTGCCCAGCGGAAGACACAATGGACGACCGCACGGCAGATCGCCGAGAAGTTGGTGTCCTTGACCCCGGAATTGATCCGCCGGCTGCAGCGCGCCCCGTCGCTGCAGCACGGCATCCAGCGCGGCATCGCGGAAGGCCTCAGGCTCGGACTGGACATCCTGGCCTCCGGCGGCTCCGAGCCCGCGATGCCCGCGGGCCGCCCGGTGACCAGCGTCAGCGCCCCCACCGCGCACCGCGCCCGCACGCTGGTCTACGCGCCCGACCTGGACGGGCGCGCCGATCCGGGCGAGATCGTCTGGACCTGGACGGCCTACGACGACGACCCCACCCGCGGCAAGGACAGGCCGGTGCTCGTCGTCGGCCGCGAGCGCCGGACCCTGCTCGGGCTGATGGTGTCCAGCCGGCCCGAGCATCACGACGACTCGAACTGGGTCTCGATCGGCTCGGGCGGTTGGGATCATCAGGGCCGGCCCAGCTGGGTGCGGCTGGACCGGATACTCGACGTGCCCGAGGAGGGAATAAGGCGCGAAGGTGCGATCCTGGCGCGCCCGACGTTCGACTCCGTCGCTTCCCGGTTGCGCGCCGACTACTGCTGGAGCTGAGCTCCCGCTCGGCGACGATGCGAGCCAGGGTGGCCCTCAGCCCTGGGTGATGTAGGACCGCAGCTGCGCGTGCTCGGCCTGCAGCTCCTCGATCCGCGACTTGACCACGTCGCCGATGCTGACGATCCCGACCAGCC
>NZ_JBYCKY010000316.1:0-6771 GCF_057473605.1 Mycobacterium sp. TH-M82
GATCTGGCCGCGGGCCGCGGTACCCACCTCCCGTAACCGGGCACCGCCCTTGCCGATGACGATTCCCTTCTGACTTGGCCGCTCGACATAAAGCACAGCGTGCACGTCAATCAGGTCGTCACGGCCCACCCGCGGGCTGACCTCGTCGATCACCACCGCCAGCGAATGTGGCAGCTCGTCGTGCACTCCTTCCAGCGCGGCCTCGCGGATCAGCTCTGCCATCAGAAGCTCTTCCGGCTCGTCGGTCAGTTCACCGTTGGGGTAATACGCCGGGCCCGACGGCAATGCCGCGGCCAGCACGTCGATCAGCACGTCGACCTGTTCACCCGTCACCGCCGACACCGGAACGATCTCGGCTGCGTCGGTAACGAGGTCGCTGACGGCGACCAGTTGTGCGGGCAGCCGGTCCTTGGGCACTTTGTCGAGCTTGGTGACGATAACGACGAGCGTCGTTTTCGGGGCGACCGACCGGATCTGGTCGACAATCCAGCGATCTCCTGGACCGATTGCCTCGTCAGCCGGGATGCACAGTCCGATGACGTCCACCTCGGTATAGGTGTCGCGCACCAAGTCGTTGAGCCGCTTACCCAGCAACGTGCGCGGCCGGTGCAGGCCGGGAGTGTCCACCAGAACGATCTGGAAGTTGTCCTCCCTGTGCACGATCCCTCGAATGGTGTGCCGGGTAGTCTGCGGCTTCATCGACGTGATCGCTACCTTGGCGCCGACCAGCGCGTTGGTGAGCGTCGACTTGCCGGTATTCGGCCGGCCGATCAAACATACAAAGCCCGAACGGAATTCAGCCATGATGAGCCGTCATAATGGGTTCCCGGCTCCATCAGTCAGGATTACCACTGCTGTTGGGGCCAGTTCACGGACCGCGGCGATACCCGGATCATCCACGGACCCGGCCACCAGCACGGCAGCCTCCAACCCGCTCGCCCCGCTGGACGCGGCGGCGGCGACCGCCGCCTGCAGGCCGGTCAGCTCGAGCGTTGACAAGGTCACCGGCGCAGCGGCATACGTGCGGCCGTCGACGTCACGGACCGCGGCACCGCTGCCGGCTTCAGCGCGCGCCATCGCAGCCCGCGCCAGGGCCACCAACTTGGCATCCTCAGCGTCCAGCGGCTCAGCCATGTCGACCGCCGCTGGCACCTTCGGAACCGTCGGAGTCGGCTGGGCTCAGCAGCACGGTGCCAATCCGCACCCGCCCCCGAAGATCCGGGCCGCCCTCAGCGTGCAGTCGCAAGCCATGCGATACCACTTCGGCGCCAGGCAGCGGGACCCGGCCCAGTTCCAGAGCCAGCAGGCCGCCCACCGTGTCGACGTCGAGATCGTCGTCGAATTCCATGCCGTACAGCTCACCAACGTCTTCGATCGGCAGTCGCGCCGAAACCCGGAAACGTTTGTCGCCCAAGTCTTCTACCGGAGCTGTCTCAGCGTGATCATATTCGTCGGCGATCTCGCCGACGATTTCTTCCAGCACGTCTTCGATACTGACCAAGCCGGCTATCGCGCCGTACTCGTCGACCAACAGCGCCATATGGTTGCGGTCACGCTGCATTTCACGCAGCAACGTATCCAACGGCTTGGAGTCCGGAACAAACACCGCCGGACGCATCACCTGCGCCACGGTGGTGGCACGGCCGCGATCAGGCGAGAAGAACGTATACTGCACAAGGTCTTTCAGGTACACCACCCCAACGATGTCGTCGACATTCTCGCCGATCACCGGAATACGTGAGTGGCCGCTCCGGACGGCCAGGGTTGTCGCTTGAGCGGCTGACTTGTCACTTTCGATCCAGATCATCTCGGTGCGCGGCACCATCACCTCGCGGGCCGCGGTGTCGCCGAGTTTGAAGACGGATTCGATCATCCGCCGCTCGTCGGCGGCGACCACACCGCGCTGTTGGGCCATATCGACCACCTCGCGCAGTTCGATCTCGGATGCGAACGGCCCGTTGCGGAAGCCGCGTCCAGGGGTCAGTGCGCTACCCAGCACCACCAGCAGCCGGCTCACCGGAGTGAGAAGCACCGAAATCACCTGCAGCGGAAGGGCGGCCACCGATGCGATGGGATAGGCGTTCTGCCGGCCCAGAGTGCGCGGCCCCACCCCGATGACAACGAAGCTGACCACCACCATGGTCACAGTGGCCACGAACAGGCCCCAGTCCAGACCGAGCGCCACGTGCAGCAGAAACACCAGTAGCGCGGTCGCGGTGATCTCACAGGCGGTCCGCAGCAGCACGACCAGGTTGATGTAGCGGGCCGGCTCGGCCATCAGCTTGGCCAGCCATGTCGCACCGGGGCGTCGCTCGCGGACCATCTCCTCGACCCGGGCCGGCGACACCGTGCTGATCGCCGCGTCGGTCGCCGCGAACAAACCGCCGAACACGATCAGCGCGATCACACTGGACAGCAGCGCCGTTCCGCTCACGGTTCGTCGAAATACCTTGACTTGTCCAGCAGCCGGCGATCCCTCTCGGCCTGGGTTTCCTGGTGATAGGCCGACACCTGGTCGGCAACCCACTCCGCGAGCAGCCGGTCTTGCAGCGCGAGCATCTCTTTTTCTTCGTCGGGTTCGGCGTGATCGTAGCCCAGCAGGTGCAGCACGCCGTGCACAGTGAGCAGCGCCAGCTCGTGGCCCAGCGAATGGCCGGCGGATTCGGCCTGCCTGGCTGCGAACTCCGGACACAGCACGACATCGCCGAGCACGGCCGGACTGGGCTCGGGGGCGTCCGGGCGTCCACCCGGCTCCAGCTCGTCCATGGGGAAGCTCATCACGTCGGTGGGCCCGGGCAGATCCATCCAGCGCATGTGCAGGTCGGCCATCGCCGCGGTGTCCAGCAGCAGCATCGACAGCTCCGCGGCCGGGTTGACATTCATCTTGTCCAGCACGAACCGGGCGACACTGACCAGCTCGACTTCGGAGACGTCGAGACCCGACTCGTTGGCTACCTCGATGCTGGTCATCGGCGGCCGCGGGTGGCCCGGTTCTTTCCCAGACCGGGTTGTGAGTGCTTCGCGTCGTGTCTGGCGTAGGCATCGACGATCTCCGAAACCAGCCGGTGGCGCACCACGTCGACGCTGGCCAGCTCGGCGACGTGGATGTCGCCGATGCCGTCGAGGATGTCCACGGCGGCCCGCAGGCCCGACCTGGCGCCGCCGGGCAGGTCGACCTGGGTGATGTCGCCGGTGACCACCACCTTGGAACCGAAACCCAGCCGGGTCAAAAACATCTTCATCTGCTCGGCAGTGGTGTTCTGCGCCTCGTCGAGGATGATGAAAGCGTTGTTGAGGGTGTTGTGGGTCAGCAGGAAATCCTCGGTGACATACAGCGAGTCTGGGGCTGCAACCCGAATGCAGACGGTCTCCTCGGTGCCTGCCGGCTCGATACGGTCGATGAAACGCACCGGCTTGCCCCCGCCGGCCGCGTTGTACTTCGCGGCCTTGCGGGCCGCCCGGAACGGGATGACGCCTTCGGGGAGCCGGATGTCGAGGACGTGTGCGTTCGATCGGTGACGCACCGCTCGACCACGCGCCTGGCCTGGCTTGCGTCCTTCCGCATGCCTGGTGCGCTGGTCGACGACACCGCCGAGCGAACGGACCAGGAACACCACGCCGTCACGCAGCTGATCGGAGACGGTTGTGAACTGGATGCGGCAGGTCCGGCCCCGCTGGGTTATCGGACCGTCGTCAGAGTCGAGCAGGCCCTGCAGGACAGCCAGCCGCACCTCTGGCGCATTGAACAGGTAGCCCTCGGGGACGAATGTGGCGGCCGTTCCATCCCCCAACAGCAGACCCAGTTCGTACGGGTCGAGCGGCACCGGCCGCGCGGCGAAATTCACCGGTGCGCTGAGCAGTGGCAGCTCGTAACGGTGATCGTGCCATGCGCGGAGATTGCCGATCATCTCCTTGGTCTGCAACACCCGCGGCGGCTTGTTGCGGTACCGATCATGGCGGGTGTACACCGTCCAGAGGTGATCACCGGATGCGAGCGTCGAGGAACCCTCCTGGGTATGGACTCGGTAGATCTCCTTGAAACCCTGTGGGTAGACGCCCAGAACCTCGGTTGGTTGTCCATCCGAGCCGACGACCGAATCCCCGACTCGAAGCGCGCCGATGGGCCGAAAGCCGCTGGGAGTCAGGACCTTGGTGAATATCGGCTGCGCCCGGCCGCGCATATAGCCCAGCGGCGCGACTTCGATGACCCCCGATGCCATCAGCTTCGAAATCAGCTCCGGGTCCATCATGTCGTAGAGCGCGTCGTAGAGCGGGCGCAGGTACGGGTCGATCTTCTCACTCAGCGTTCCCGGCAAAAACCCAAGGCGCTCACCGGCTTCCACCGCCGGACGGGTCATGATGATGCGGGTGACCTGCTTACTCTGCAGCGCGTTGACCGCTTTGGCCATCGCCAGATACGTCTTTCCGGTGCCGGCTGGGCCGATGCCGAACACGATGGTGTTGGCGTCGATGGCATCGACGTAGCGTTTCTGGTTGAGCGTCTTGGGCCGAATCGTCTTGCCGCGCCGGGACAAGATGCCCAGGGTGAAGACCTCGGCCGGCGACTCGTTGCCGGCACCGACCAGCATCGCCACGCTGTGACGCACCGCCTCCGGTGTCAGCGCCTGCCCGCCGGCCGCGATCGCGATCAACTCGGAGAGCACCCGCTCGGCGAGCGCGACGTCGGCGGGTTCACCGGACAGGGTGACTTCGTTGCCGCGCACGTGCAGGTCGGCGGCCAGGACGCGTTCGAGTGCGCGCAGGTTCTCGTCGGCGGAACCCAGCAGACCCACGACCACATCGGGTGGAATTTCGATGCTGCTGCGGACCCGCGGGGTGGAGTCGGCAGCGTTGGTCTCGCGGGTCGTCACGTGGTGTCTGAGGCCTGCTTTCTGCGGTCTGAGCGAGGCTTAGGGGAACCAGTCTACCGCTGGCCGCGGGCCTCGGGAGCGATGCGCCGATTGCCCGGGGCCGCACAGGCTAGCAGTCGCCGAGGCGGCGCGCCTGGTTGCCGAGCGCTCGACAGAGTTGAATCGCCACCTGGCTTGACCGAATTTTTAGACCACGGCGACATGCTCACCGCCGGGGCGATGGCCGTCGGTGACTTGCTCGAAGTCGGCGACTGCGGGCTGCTCGAGACGTCGCGCAACGCGGCGAACTCGCGGTCGAGGAAATCGCCGGCACGTTGACGTCGTTTGGGGCCGATCGCGGCGGCCCCGCCGCCCACTGATGTCACCGTCCGTCCTCGGCCCAGCGCGGGGTCAACACCCCCAGTGCGCCCAGCGCGACCGCGGCCGCCGTCGAGGTTCGCAACGCCGTCGGCCCCAACCGCACCGCCACAGCTCCGGCGCCGGTCAACGCGGAGACCTCGTCGTCGGTGATGCCACCCTCCGGGCCGACCACCAGCGCCAGCGACGGCACCCGGGCCAGCGCCATACGGGCAAGCCCCACCGTCGCCGATTCGTGCAGCGCCAGCACCACCGCGCCCGCGCCAACCTGCTCACCCACCCACGACACCAGTGCGGCGGTGGACAGCACACCGGAAACCGGCGGTACATAAGCACGCCGGGACTGCCCGGCCGCCGCGCGGGCGATCGCCCGCCACCGCCGCAGCCCGTTGTCGACCCGCGACCCCTCCCAGCGTGCCACGCAGCGGGCCGCCTGCCAGGCGACGAACCTGTCGGCCCCGGCCTCGGTGGCCAGCTCGATCGCCAGCTCGGAACGGTCGGACTTGGGCAGTGCCTGCACCACCGTCACCGCGGGTGCGGCCGGCGCCACGTTCCAGCGGTCCAGCACCCGGGCGATCAGCCCCGTGCGACCGGCCTCCTCCACCCGGCAGCGGGCCAGCCCGCCGGCTCCGTCGCCAAGCATCAGCTGCTCGCCGGGGCGGATGCGGCGCACCGCGGCGGCGTGGAATCCCTCGTCACCGTCGACGACGGCCAGCGCCCCGCCATCGGGCAGCTCGTCGACGTAGAACAGGCCCGGCACCGGTTCCGGCTCAACGCCCGGTGAAGGTTTCCCGCAGCCGGCTGAACAACCCGCCGCCGCCATCGCCGCGGGTCGAGCGGACCTCGGGTTCGTCGTGCGGGCGGTGGTTTTTCAGTTCGCGCAGCAACTCGGTGTCGCGGCTGTCCAGCCGGTCGGGCACCACCACCTCGACGTGGGCGTGCAGGTTGCCGCGCACCCCGGACCGCAGGTGCGGCATGC
Source organism: Mycobacterium sp. TH-M82 (assembly GCF_057473605.1). Lineage (NCBI taxonomy): Bacteria > Bacillati > Actinomycetota > Actinomycetes > Mycobacteriales > Mycobacteriaceae > Mycobacterium > Mycobacterium sp. TH-M82. The sequence goes on from NZ_JBYCKY010000316.1 coordinate 6,208, forward strand.
CGTGGCCCCGCAGCGTGATGGTGGCCCCGGGTTGGGTGCCGGACGCAATGGCGATCTCGGTGGGCCCGTCCAGAATCGCGTCCACGGTCACCGCGCCGCCCAGCGCCGCGTCGACCATCGGAACCGAGACGGTGCAGTGCAGGTCGTCGTTGTCGCGGACGAAGATGTCATGGGGCTGCTCGTGGACCTCGACGTAGAGGTCGCCGGCCGGCCCGCCACCGGGCCCCACCTCGCCCTGCGCGGCCAGCCGGACCCGCATGCCGTCGCCGACACCGGCCGGGATCTTCACACTGATCTCGCGGCGGGACCGCACCCGGCCGTCGCCACCGCAGTGCGAGCACGGATCCAGGATCACCTCACCGACACCACGGCAGGTCGGGCACGGCCGCGACGTCATCACCTGACCGAGCAACGAACGCTGCACGCTTTGCACCTCGCCGCGGCCACCGCAGGTGTCGCAGGTGGTCGGCTTGGTGTCGCCGTTGGTGCCCCGCCCCTGGCAGCGGTCGCACAGCACCGCGGTGTCGACGGTGACCTGCTTGGTCACCCCGGTGGCGCACTCGG